>JAUYJB010000048.1 GCA_030688605.1 Hyphomicrobiales bacterium | reverse complement strand
GGCCGGCGGTCTGTTCCTGTTGTGGAAGGGGACGCGGGAAATCCATATCGAGATCGAGGGCGGGGACCATGAGCGGCCGGCTTCGGCGGCCACGACCTTCGCCGCCATCGTCGCCCAGATCGTCGTCATCGACATGGTGTTCTCCGTCGATTCCATCATCACCGCCATCGGCATCGCCGAGCATGTCGAGGTGATGATCGCCGCCGTCCTGATCGCGATCATCGTGATGTATCTGGCGTCCGCTCCGATAAGCGGCTTTATCGCCCGCCATCCGACCACCAAGATGCTGGCGCTGAGCTTTCTGATGCTGATCGGCGCGGCGCTGGTCGCCGACGGCGTCGGGTTCCACATCCCGCGCGGCTACATCTACTTTTCCATGGCCTTCGCCGCCGGCGTCGAGGCGGTCAACATCCTCGCCGCCCGCAGGCGGCGCAGCGTGCGCCGATAGGCTGCCGTCGGTCTTGAGGCAAATGTCTCCTCGGGCGCTGGCGGCCTTCACCCAGGACTATCTGCGCGAGCGCGGCTAATTGATATCCGGCAGAATTGGCGAGGGCGAGTCAGGAGATAATTGTTCCGGCGTTTGTGGCACCGGACCATCGGCGACCGCGGGTCCAAAGCCCTTTTTCACCCTCGGAGCAGCCTCCATAATCGGCTGTGAAATTGTGGGATCGTGCAGGGAGCTGCGGATGCGCCGGGCAATGGATGCCGTTTCATCGGTCGGAAGTTCGGCGACGATGGCAGACGCCAACGGACCGTCGCGCCAGTAGGCGGTGGAAACGTCGTTCTCGCTCGACACGGTGACGTCCTCGTTGCGCCGGCTCGAACGCGGCCGCAGGAACAGGCTGAAGCTGCGGCCGTCAGTCCGCCTATAGGTCAAGCGTACCATCTCGCGTTCGCCGTCGTTGACGGTTCGCTTATCGATGATCGTGTAGCCTATGTCGCTGAGATCCGGCACTTGTAGCGTGAAAAATATTTCCTCTGACAGCCAGTCAATCGGTTCCGCATTGCCTGGCTGGACGACGCGGCTTCCGGACGTTGAATTCACGAAATCCTTGTAGCTGCCCTGCAGGAACGCCCGGTTCGGCGGTTCCGGCGCGGTCTCTCCGCGACCGAACATCCAACCCGCGGCGCCCGCGCCGACGGTTAACAGGACAACCGCGGCTATGGCGGCCATGCCGCGGGCACGGCTCATCCGGGGCCGGTCCAGCACCGCGAGCAGGTGTTCGGGCACCGGCTCGTTGATGCGTCCGCCATATGCCTCACGCAACGCTTCCGTCTGTGCGCGATAGGCTTGTATGCGCGCGGCCAGTTCGGGCGACGCGGCAATCTTGCGTTCGACCTTGCTCTTCTGGCCAGGATCGTCGTCCAGCCGCCCGTCAATATAGGCGAGGACGTCAAGATCGAGTTTGGTGTTGCTGGTCATCTACTTTACGCGCCTCAAATTCGCGTGTCGGGTCTCCGGAACATACAATTCGCGCAGTTTCTCGCGCCCGCGCGACAACCGGGAGCGCAGTGTCCCGATCGGAACCCCAATGATCTTGGCGGCCTCGTCGTAGGAAAGGCCTTCGAGCGCGGTCAGCATGATCGCGGCGCGTTGCTCCCTTGGCAGTTGCCGCACGGCTGCGGCAATCTCCCTGCATGCGATCTGGTTTTCCTGCTGCGGGGGCTCGGTCAGCGGCGCGGACAATTCGTCTATGTCGACCTCGCGGCGCTCGCGGTTGCGCTGCGCGGTCTGGTTGAGGAACACATTGTAGAGGATGCGATACAACCAGCTGCGAATGCTGCCATGCCGCTTCCACTGGTGCCGCTTGCGTATAGCGCGCTCAAGGCTGTCCTGCACCAGGTCATCTGCAGCCTCGGGCGTGTCGGCCAAACCGAGCGCATAGCGCCGCAGCCGCGGGATCTCCTTTGCAATCAGCCACTTAACTTCGTCCAAACCGATGCTCCCGGCTGTGTAGCAAGCATTCTTCTCGTTGCTTGGGCGCGCAATCATGCCACGATCATTACAAGACAGCATGGCCCGCGGAAAAGTTCCCATTTTACCCACGTACAAGTTTCTCAAAAAAGTTTTGCGTTTTTCGGAACTCTGCGGTGCCGCGGACTGTCCAACTTGGCAACGTGCCCCGTGCAAAGTCCGGCCGGCGCGTCATGCCAAACGGAAAGGAGAAATTCATGACACTGACACGCTTGTTGCTCGCCGCCGCGTTGCTCGCTGCGCCAAGCGCAATGCCCATGAACACGGCACTGGCACAAACGACCGGGGGCGAGGAGCAACCGCCGGTAAACGCGGAGAGCTTTAGCCAGGACGAACTGAAGACCTTTGCTATGGCCTCGCTCGAAGTTCAGCGCATCAGCCAAGCCTATCAGCCGGTGATCGAGGAGGCAGAGGACTCGGAGCAGAAGCAGGCGATTCAGCAGAGGGCCATCGACGAGATGCGCACAGCTGTTACTGAAACCGGACTTTCCCTCGAAAAATACAATCAGATCGTAACGGCTGTTCGAAACGATCCGAACCTTGCGGCGGAAGTTCGAGACCACATGATGAACCAGGGTCAATAAGCAAAGATGCGGCAAAGCACAGACCCGCGGGGGGCTGAGCTTGCCGACCCGCGCAACACCTCGATTGAGGAGAGGTACACCAAGGAGATTTGTCATGTTCCGGTGGCTAACGACACTTGTTGGCGCGGCGCTGACCATCGGGCTAGGTAGCGCATTGGCTGTCGCCCAGGAAGAGGGACAGGCCCGAGCCGCCGCGCCGCCGCCAGCGGAAACGCTCATTGTCGAGCAGCCGCGGGGCTTTATGCTATCAGAGGATCTCGTCGGAATGGAGGTAAAGGGACCGGACGATACTTCCATCGGATCGGTTCACAGCCTGCTGTTCAATCAAAATGACGAGATCGTGGGAGCGGTTGTTGCCATCGGCGGTTTTTTTGGGATCGGGGCCAAGCACGTTGCATTGTCGTGGGACGAGTTCGATGTCCGGCCTAGCGAGAAGGTCGCGCGCATTAACCTGACCCGCGAGCAGTTGGAAGCGGCACCGAGCTTCCGCGACCGCGCCTCCATAGAGGCACGGGAAGAGGTAGAAAGGGCGCAACGCGCGAGAGAGAAGGAGTCCGGCCGCTTACCGCAGCCCGGCCTGACGCCCCGTGTGCCGCAGCCCGGCCTGGCGCAATGAACGATAAAGCGGCATGCGGCACCCAGCTGTCCGCGGCGGGGACTTGTGTGCGGCCCGACGGAATGACTTCAGGCGCGGCAACCTGGTCCCTGTTTCTGATAGGTGAAAGAAGGGGGGAACTGATGCGCATTGGGTTTTGCCTCGGGCTTCTGATTACAGCTTTGGCGGCGTCCGGTTCGTCCGTCGCACAGGGCGCAGATTTTGCTCCGGACGAGGGGGCAGGCGTGAATGCCGACCCGGACACCGTCATCTCGGCGATCGAACAGGCCCGCGACAAGGGGGCGGAAATCGGCGAAATGGAGGCGATCAACCATATCGAGTTCGTGGAGGTCGACACGCTCAAGGGTGATAAGACCTCCCGCGCCATCGAGAATGCGGTATCACTCAACGAGTACGACGTTCGCAATCTGCAATCGACGCTGGCAGAACAGCCCGAGATCAGCGCGAAGCTGGAGGCCGAGGGCGTGGCGGTGCGGAACATCTTCGCCGCCACGGTCGATTCCGACCGGCTCGTGATCTTCGTGCGCAAGGACTGACCGTGCGGCCGGCGGTCTGTTCCTGTTGTGGAAGGGGACGCGGGAAATCCATATCGAGATCGAGGGCGGGGACCATGAGCGGCCGGCTTCGGCGGCCACGACCTTCGCCGCCATCGTCGCCCAGATCGTCGTCATCGACATGGTGTT
>JAUYJB010000047.1 GCA_030688605.1 Hyphomicrobiales bacterium | reverse complement strand
GCGCGGCTCGCCGGGCGATGCGGTGCATCGGCCAACAGCCGCAACACCGCCACGGCGCAAAAGAACCCGGCCTTCGGTGGGCCAAATCGGCCCACCGGGTTCGTTGCGGCGCTCGCCCGATATCCCGTATCGCGCGTCGCGCCTGCCCGCATGAACCGACTTGGCCCATCCAATTGATTCCCTATAACCATGAACCGCTCTAGCCGCAAAGGGCCGATTTGCCGCAGGGGAAGACCGCCTTGTCACCATGGCGCGGGCGGCGCAAAGTGCCTCCATGACCCGGAACGGCCGTCAGAGCCAAGCCCTCCGCGAGCTCTTGCGATGGTATGCGGAAGCAGGCGTCGACGAAGCGCTCGAAGCAGCGCCCGTCGACCGCCTCACCGCCGCGCCGCCGCCGGCCGCGCAAGACTATCTCGCCGCCGCCGCGCCGGCGGGCAAGCCCGACATGGCGCCGGCGACCGGCAGCCCCGCTGTCCCGGCCGAAGAACCGCGCCGCCGGCCCGCCCTGCCGCTGCCCGAGCCGGTTCAGCCCGCGACCCGGCTTACCGGCGACAGGGCCGTCGTCGATGCGCGCGACCAGGCGGCAAAAGCGGAAAGCCTCGTCGAGCTGGAAGCGATCCTGTCGCGGTTCGACGGTTGCGGGCTCAAGGAGACGGCGAAGAATCTGTGCTTTGCCGACGGCAACCCGAAGGCGCCGGTCATGTTCATCGGCGAGGCGCCGGGGCGCGACGAGGACATTCAGGGAAAACCCTTTGTCGGTCGCGCCGGCAAGCTGCTCGACCGGATGCTCGCCGCCATCGGCCTTAACCGCAGCCAGGCCTACATCACCAACATCGTGTTCTGGCGGCCGCCGGGAAACCGCACCCCGGCGCCGGCGGAGGCCGCCGTCTGCCGCCCCTTCACCGAGCGCCAGATCGCGCTGGTCGATCCCAAGGTCCTGGTCTTTCTCGGCGGCGCGGCGGCCAAGCAAATGCTGCAGACCAGCGAGGGCATCATGCGGCTCAGGGGCAAATGGCGCAGCTTCGAATGCGCCGGGCTGACGATCCGCGCCATGGCCACCCTGCATCCGGCCTATCTGTTGCGCCAGCCGCAGCAGAAGCGCCTCGCCTGGCGCGATTTCCTGGAGATCAGGAAGGCCCTCGACGAGGCCCCCTGACCAGGCGGGCCGCATCGATCCGTCAGCGGGCCGGCGCCGCGCAGACCTCCCGGTTGGAGCAGCCGTCGGCCTCGGCATCGGCCTCGCTGGCGTAGCATCTCGGCCCGCAGCCGATGGGCAAATTGCTCGGGCAACAGCCGCCGTCGCGCGCGCAACAAACGGTTCCGTCGCCACAACAGCCGTTGCCGCAGCAAAACCTTCCGCTCCGGCAATACTTGTCCTCGGTGCACCATTCGCCGACCTCGCTCTGGGCGAGCCTGGTGCCGAGGCCGCTGAGAGTGACGCCGGCGCGGATCATTGGCGTGCGGTCGCAGCGCGGGGCGCTGACCGGCGCCCCTGGCGGCAGCGACATCGGCGGCCGGCCGGCAGGCGATTGCCCCGGGCCCGCGCGCAGGCCGGAGCCTGCCACATCGACAAGACAGAGGACGCAGATGAAGGCAAGAGCGCTATAGAGCCACTTCACCGCGGCTTCCCCCTTGCCGGCGGCAGGCACCGCCGGGCTTGCGAACGTTCCGTTTTCTTGGCCGGGAGTGTAGGCCGCAATGCCGGACCGGACCACCGCAAAGCGGAACAGGTTCACAGGCGCCGGCATCGGGGTCCGGATTGCGTCACGGCGGCGGCTGGCGCTGCGGTACCGGATCGCGGTAAACAGGCATCGAGGAAGATGGTTCGCGGCGCAGCCGCAGATTGGGAGCATCGGCCATGGCCGGCATCGACAAGTCCCGCCCCTTCATTCCGGTCGGCATAGCGGTGCTGACCGTCTCCGATACGCGCGGCCTCGAGGCGGACAAGTCCGGCCAAACGCTCGCCGACCGGATCGCCGAGGCCGGCCACCGGCTCGTCGACCGGGCCATCGTGCCGGACGAGATCGCCGAGATCCGCCAGACCGTAAAGAGCTGGATCGACAGGCCGGAGATCGACGTCGTCATCACCACCGGCGGCACCGGCTTTACCGGCCGCGACGTCACGGTGGAGGCCATCGAGCCCCTGTTCGAGAAGCGCATGGACGGCTTCTCGACCCTGTTCCACCGCATCTCCTACGACAAGATCGGCACCTCGACGATCCAGTCGCGCGCCACCGCCGGCGTCGCCAACGCCACCTATATCTTCGTGCTGCCGGGCTCGCCCGGCGCCTGCAAGGACGCCTGGGACGGCATTCTCAAGGCCCAGTTCGACTATCGCCACGGCCCATGCAATTTCGTCGAGATCATGCCGCGGCTCGACGAGCATCTGAAGCGGAACAAGGCGTAATTCTGTTAATTTTTAATTAACTATACGGTGTTTCTGAGATATCGGATCAATTGCGGATCGACCTCGGGACGCCTTGAGATTTGCGGGGCTGGAGCAATTCTTGACCGATCGGGGCTTTCAGATCGCCGGCTGGATCCTGTTCCTGGTCTCGGCCCTGTTCTTCATCGCCGCGAGCTGGCGCGCCGGCGACGTGCTGGCGCTTGCGGGGGGATTGCTGTTCCTCATCGCCTGCGTGGTGTTCCTCGTTCCGCTCGTCCGCGGTCGAAGCTGACGTGCAGGCGGCCGAGGCGGCCGCGCCAGCGCCGGTGGGCGGCGGCATCGTCCAGATCCTCCAGTTCGCCGATGAGCGCGACTTCAAGGCCGCGCGCGTTCTCGAGCGTGTCCTGAAGGGCGTGCGGGCTCGACCAGCGAACCTTCTCGAACAGGCGCCGGGCGCGCACGAGCCCTCGCGCGCCGATGAGCCAATAGCCGCCGTCGGCGGCCGGGCCGAAGACGAGCCCGGCGCGGTGAAGCGCGCGGAAGGCGGCTGCGATGTGGGCCGGCAAGAGGGCTGGAATATCGCTGCCGACGATCACCGTGGGCCCGGGCGCGAAGCGCTGCAAGAGGCGCTGCATGCGGGCGCCGAGATCGCCCGGCCCCTGGGCGATACGGGCAAGGCCGCGCGGCCAGAACGCCGCGTCGAGGGCCTCGTCCGGCGTCACCGCGAGCATCGTGCGCCAGCGCGCATCGGCGGCAAGTCGGCGGGCGAGGTTGGTGCTCGCCGTGCGATAGGCCCGCCACGCCTCGGCCATGCCGACCTCCCGCGCAAGCCGGGTCTTGACCGCGCCGATGCGCGGCGCCTTGACCATGATGATGAGCGTCGGAAAGCCCGCCATCAACCGTAGAGCCGCGCAATAATTCGCGGCGGCACGCGCAGAAAATAAAGCGACAGGCAGGTCAGGTTGCGAAGCCCCCGCCGGATGATTCCCTCGCGGCGGTAGCGTTCGGCGCCGGTTACCGCGCGCGCCGACAGCACCGCCAGGCGGCGGCGGCCGACGCGGCGCACCATGTTTACATCCTCCATGATCTCCATGGGCGTAAAGCCGCCCACCGCGTCGTAGAGCGCCCTGGAGATGATGAGCCCCTGGTCGCCATAGGGCATGGCGAAGAGGAAGCAGCGCAGCGCCACGAACCGTTCGAGCAGCCGCGCGCCGGGCCCGTCCGCGTCAAGCGCGAAACGGAAGGCGGCCGCCTCCTTGCCGCTGCCCGTTTGCGCGGCGGCGATGAAGCGGCCGGCGGACCTGACCCAGTCCTCGTCGAGCACCGTGTCGGCGTGCAGGAACAACAGCCAGCCGCACTTGGCCGCCCTGGCCCCGGCGGCAAGCTGCGCGCCGCGCCCCTTCGGCGCGCGCACGACCGTGCAGCCGGCGGCCTCGGCGATGGTCAGCGTCAGGTCGCGCGAGCCGCCGTCCGCGACCACCACGTCGCGCACGAAGCCGTCGATCGCCGCCGGCACCAGCGAGGTCAGCGTCGCGGCAAGCGTGCGCTCCGCATTGAGGGTCGGGATGACGACGCTCAGCATCAATCAAATCCGAGGGGCCATGCCGAAATGAGCTGACAGCTCAAATTAACGAATATTACCAACATGTTAATGTTCCGGCTCCGTTCTCGGCGATTAGCCATGAATTCGGGAAAATGTTCTTGTTCCGTTCGCAATTCGACGGTAGTTTATCCACATGATAGGAATGACACGCAAGGGGACCGCTGGGAAGGGGCAAGCGCAAGCCGGCGCCGAGGCGGGGCCGGGCCTGTTCGCCCGCGGTGTGGCCAATGGCCCGGTCAGCGTGAAGCGGCGGCGCGGGCGCGGCGCGGCGTCGAATGCGACCGGGCGTTTCGAGCGGTTCGAAAGAAGCGAGACCGACGACGGCTGGGGCGGCCTCGACGACCTTCCCCCCTTCGCGACCACGGTCACCGAGGAGCGGGCCAAGAGGATCATCACCCGCAACACCTCGCCCGACATTTCCTTCGACCGCTCCATCAACCCCTATCAGGGCTGCGAGCATGGCTGCGTCTATTGCTTCGCGCGGCCGACGCATGCCTATTACGGCCTGTCGCCGGGGCTGGATTTCGAGACCCGGCTGTTCGCCAAGCCGAACGCCGCGGCGCTGTTGGAAAAGGAGCTGTCCGACCCCGACTACACGCCGAAGACCATCGCCATCGGCACCAATACCGACCCCTACCAGCCGATCGAGCGGCAGCGGCGCATCATGCGCGGCATTCTCGAGGTGCTCGACCGCTTCTCGCATCCGGTCGGCATCGTCACCAAGTCGGCGCTGATCGCCCGCGACCTCGACATCCTGTCGCGCATGGCCGAGCGCGGCCTGGTCAAGGCGGCGGTGTCGGTGACCAGCCTCGACCACAGGCTGTCGCGCGCCATGGAGCCGCGCGCGGCGGCGCCCCAGCGGCGCATCGAGACGATCCGCCTGTTGGCGGAAGCCGGAATTCCGACCTCGGTCATGGTGGCGCCGGTGATCCCGGCGCTCAACGATGCGGAGATCGAGCAGATCCTGATGAGCGCGGCGTCGGCCGGCGCCAAGGAGGCCGGCTATATCCTTTTGCGCCTGCCCCTCGAGGTGCGCGACCTGTTCCAGGAATGGCTGCTGGCGAACTTCCCGGACCGGGCGGGAAAGGTGCTCTCGATCCTGCGCGGCATGCGCGGCGGCAAGGACTATGACGCGACCTGGGGACGGCGGATGCGCGGCTCGGGCCCCTATGCGTGGCTGCTCGGCCGGCGCTTCGAGCTTGCCGCCAAGCGCTTCGGCCTCAACGAGGAGAAGGCGAAGCTGCGCACCGACCTGTTCACCCGGCCGCCGCCGCAGGGCGAGCAGCTCAGCCTGTTCGCGTGAGGGGGCGGAAAAACCTTCTCCCCCGGCGGGAGAAGGTGGCGAGGGTCCTAAGAGGACCCGAGCCGGATGAGGGGGGATAGCCGTGCCGCTCTCCCCTCGCCCAGTTACGGCTAAGGGACTTCGGCCCTAAGTCTGCGCACCCCCCCGATCGGGTCGGGGGCAGGCTCTCTCCCGCAAGGGGAACCGGTCACGAGGGAGAAACCGACATGCTGCCTGGGCGAGTGAACCTGATCACCCTCGGCGTTGCCGATGTCGCCGCCAGCACCGCTTTCTACAAGCGCCTGGGCTGGAGGCGGTCGGAAACTGCGAGCACGCCCGACATCAGCTTCCTCGCCCTCGACAATCTGGTACTGGGGCTATACGGCCGCAAGGCGCTCGCCGCCGAATCGAACAGGCCGCACGCCCCTGCCGGCCCGGAGAGCTTTGCGCTTGCCATCAATCTTGAAAGCGAAGCGGCCGTGGACGACGCGTTTGCCCTGGCGGTCAAGGCCGGCGCGCGGGTGCTCGCGCCCGCCAAGAAGATGCATTGGGGCGGCTATTCCGGCTATTTCGCCGACCCGGACGGTCACGCCTGGGAGATCGCCCACAACCCATTCTTCCCGCTCACCCATGAGGGGTTCGTGACGCTGCCGGAGTGAGCGGCGTTGTCTCGGCAACATCCCGTCGATTCTGCTCCGCCCCAACGATTTCGGCGATGCACCCCTGTTTGGTCGCCGACACTTGAAGCCCGGTCGTGAGCCTCCCATTTGCGTTCGCAAGCAGGAGACCGATAACGGATGACTGGAAACCGGCCGCGACTTACGCGCCGCGGCTTTCTCGCCTCGGCCGCCGGTCTGGCGCTTGCGCCGATGCTCGGCCATGCGGCCGAACGGGCGGCGGCGACCGGAATGATCACCCGTGCGATCCCTGCGACGGGCGAGCGCATTCCCGCCGTCGGCATGGGCACCTGGATCACCTTCAATGTGGGCTGGAGCACCGCGTTGCGCCAGCAGCGCAGGGAGATCCTACGCGTCTTTTTCGAGCGCGGCGGCGGGATGATCGACTCTTCGCCGATGTACGGCTCCTCCCAGGACGTTGTCGGCTGGTGCCTGGAGCGTCTCGCCGATACGGAGGGGCTGATCTCCGCGACAAAGGTCTGGACGCCCTCGACCGACGACGGACGGGAGCAGATGGAAGAGGCGCGCGCGCTGTGGGGCGTCGACAGGTTCGACGTGATGCAGGTCCATAACCTGGTGAACTGGGAAGGTCATCTGCGGACCCTGCTTCAGGCCAAGGAGGAGGGCCGCATCCGCTATATCGGCGTCACCACCTCGCACGGCAGCCGGCACCGGGAGATCGAGCGTATCATGCGCGATCGGCCCATCGACTTCGTCCAGTTCACTTACAATATCCTCGACCGCTGGGCGGAGAACCGGCTGCTGCCGCTTGCCGCCGAGCGCGGTCTGGGCGTCATCGTCAACCGGCCGTTCAGACGCAAGGAGCTTTTTCGCCTGTTCCAGGACAAGCCGCTGCCCGACTGGATCGGCGAATTCGACTGCGAGAACTGGGCGCAGTTCTTTCTCAAGTTCATCATCTCCCACCCGGCCGTGACCTGCGCCATTCCCGCGACCACGCGGATCGAGCACATGCAGGAGAATATGAGCGCCCTCCATGGTCGTCTGCCCGACCCCGACCTGCGCCGAAGGATGGTGCGGTATGTCGAAGGCCTGTAGACCGGCGACCGGCCGGCCCGGAGCCCGTCCATGAGCCTGCCCTATACGGTCGAGGTCTTCTTCGCCTCGATGGCCGAATACAACCGCTTGTGGTTTCCCGAGGCCCTGCTCGCGGTCGTTTTGATGCCGGTCGCCTTCGCCCTTGCTGTGCGACCGCTGCCCGGACGCGCGGGCGTCAGCGCACGGCTTGCCGGCGCGCTCTTGGCGGCCGCCTGGGTGTGGGTCGGCTGGGCCCACCAGCTTCAACACATGGCAATCCTGAACTTCATGGCGCCGGTCTATGGCAGCGCGTGGATCGTCCAGGGCGGCCTGATCGCCTTGACCTGCGCCGTGCTGGGCCGCGTGCGCTTCCGCTTCGGCGGCGGCGTACGCGGATGGACGGGACTGGCGCTCGCCCTGTTCGGCCTCATCGGCTACCCGATCGTCGTTCTCCTGCTCGGCTATGGCTGGCGTTCTGTACCGCTTGCGGGTATGGCCCCGGACCCGACGGCGATCTTCACGGCCGGGTTTCTGGCCGCGGCACGCGAACGCCCGCCCCTCCACCTGTTCGTGCTGCCGCTCGGCTGGGCGGGCGTCGCCGCTGTCTCGGCCTATCTCCTCGGCTTCCCTTTGGACTACGCAGTCGCTGCCGCGGTCCTTGCCGCGGCTGCGCTGGCCACCCACTCGCATATGCGCGACACGATCGGCTGATCGCACGGCTTGCCGCCGGCGCCGCCGCGCGGCAGGCTTGGCGCATGGGCAGGAGCGATTCGCTTGGCCGGCCGTCGCTGGCGCCGGAGGCCGCGCTCGCCGAGGAGGTCGGCGGCCTTGTCTGCGGCATCGACGAGGCCGGCCGCGGCCCCTGGGCGGGACCCGTGGTGGCGGCAGCCGTGATCCTTGACCCTGGTGCCCTGCCGGACGGGCTCAACGATTCAAAGCTGCTTTCCGCCGCCGACAGAGAGCGGCTGTTCGGCCTCATCGCCGCCCGCGCCCGGATCGGCGTCGGCGTCGCCAGCCGCGAAGAGGTCGATGCCGTCAACGTCCTGCAGGCAACGTTCCGCGCCATGGCGCGCGCGTTTGCCGCGTTGAGCCTCGCGCCCGCGGCAGCCCTCATCGACGGCAATCGGGCGCCGGACCTGCCGTGCCCGGCGCGAACCCTCGTCAGGGGCGATTGCCTGTCGGCCTCGCTCGCCGCGGCCTCCATCGTGGCCAAGGTGACCCGCGACCGGATGATGGTCGCGCTGGCGCAGGAGTGCCCCGGCTATGGCTGGGAGCGCAACAAGGGGTACGGCACGCCGGAACACGCAGCCGCGCTCGACCGACTTGGCGTCACCTGCCACCACCGTCTGAGCTTCGAGCCGGTGCGCGAGGCGCTGGAAGCGGCCGCCAAGAGGCGCGGCAGGCCGCGCCGCGCGCCGCAGGTTCCCGCATAATGATGTTGGCTTGTCACATAACATGTCTTTCCTCCCCCTTGCGGGGGAGGACGGAAAATCAACGCCTTGGCGGCGCGCAAGCGGCGCCAAGCGTTAGATTTTCCAGGAGGGGGGTACAGATGCCGGGCCCCCCTCCTGCAAAATTCAAGGGTTAGCCTCGCCAGGCTCGGCTAACACCTTGATTTTGCTTTCTCCCCCGCAAGGGGGGAGAAGCGGTCCGGGTCGGCCGCCCCCTCTCCTCCAGCCGGGACAACCCCGTTACTTTCTGTCCCAGGTCACGCGCTTAATCGAACCTTTACCATGCCCGCCCCACCATGTGCCCCGGTTCAGTTGCGTGTGGGTATCGCGATATGGGTAAGTTGCGTCGGGGGGGCGAAGCCTCTTATATCAACGAGGTTTTGATCGGCGACAGCATCGAGATCATGGCAAGCCTGCCCAAGGCTTCGGTCGACCTCGTCTTCGCCGACCCCCCCTACAATCTGCAGCTCGAAGGCGAGCTTCTGCGCCCCAACAACAGCCGCGTCGACGGCGTCGACGATGCCTGGGACAAGTTTTCGAGCTTCGCCGACTACGACGCCTTCACCCGCGCCTGGCTCGGCGAGGCGCGCCGCGTGCTCAAGCCCCACGGCACGGCCTGGGTCATCGGCTCCTACCACAACATCTTCCGCGTCGGCACGGCGATGCAGGACCTCGGCTACTGGATCCTCAACGACATCGTGTGGCGCAAGACCAACCCGATGCCGAACTTCCGCGGCCGCCGCTTCACCAACGCCCACGAGACGCTGATCTGGGCCGCGCGCGACGCCGGAAAGACGAGCTACACCTTCAACTATGAAGCGATGAAGGCGCTCAACGACGATCTGCAGATGCGCTCCGACTGGCTGTTGCCGATCTGCTCTGGGTCGGAGCGGCTCAAGGACGAGCACGGGCGCAAGGCCCACCCGACGCAGAAGCCCGAGGCGCTGCTCTACCGGGTGATCCTCGCCTCCTCCAAGCCCGGCGACCTTGTGCTCGACCCGTTCTTCGGCACCGGAACGACCGGCGCGGTGGCCAAGCGCCTCGGCCGCGCCTATCTCGGCATCGAACGCGACCCGGCCCACGCGGAAGCCGCCCGAAAACGGTTGCAGACGGTCACGCCGCTGCCGCCCGACGCCATCGCGGTGACCAAGTCGAAGCGCGCCGAGCCTCGCGTGCCCTTCGGGCTCATTGTCGAGAAGGGGCTGATCGAGCCCGGAACGAGCCTGTTCGACCCGCGCGGGCGGCTGGCGGCCAAGGTGCGCGCCGACGGCACGCTCGCCTGCCGCGGCGCCGACGGCTCGATCCACAAGATCGGCGCCCATGTCCAGGGCGCGGAGGCCTGCAACGGCTGGACCTTCTGGCATTTCGAGACCGGCGGCAGGCTTGAGCCCATCGACCGCCTGCGCCAGCAGGTGCGCGCCGAGATGGCGGGCGTCTAATCCTTCGGCCGGCCCGCCAGGGCATGGCGGGCGACCTTTCGCATCAGGCTCGGCAGTGCCTCCTCGAACAGCGCCGACTTCGCCACCCACCGGCAGCGCTCGGGCGCGGCGTCGCCTTCGACCTCGGCGACCTCGGCGACCTCGGCGCGCCAGACCTCGATCTCGGCGACGAAATGGGTGAAGACGTGGCGCACGTGGCCCGGAACCTTGCGCCATTCTGCGGCAAGCGGCGCCTCGGCGGCGGACGGCGGCATGGTGCCCGCCAAGACCCAGTTTCCGGTCGGAAACTCCGTCATCCCGCCGAGCAGACCGCGGTCCGGACGCCGGCGAACCAGGACATGTCCGTCTTGCCGCTCGGCAAAGAAAGCCGCCGCCCGGCGCACCGGACGGGCGGTTTTCGGCGCTTTTTCCGGCAGGTTTTCGGCGATTCCTTGCGCCAGGCCCTTGCAGTCCCCGCTCAGCGGACAAATCGCGCAAATCGGCCGTTTCGGGGTGCAAACAGTGGCGCCCAAATCCATCAGCGCCTGCACCAGATCTCCCGGGCGCGGCGAGGGCAAGAGCGCTTGGGCGTGAGCCTCGATCTCCGGATCGCCTGGCCGCAACGGGCCTCGCACCGCGTGATAGCGGGCCATCACCCGGCGGATATTGCCGTCGACGGGCACGCGCTGGGCATCAAAGGCGATGGCGGCGATCGCCGCCGCCGTGTAGGCGCCGATGCCGGGAAGCGCGCGAAGCGTATCCATGTCGTCCGGAAACCGCCCGGCATGGTCACGGCAAACCGCCTTTGCGCAGGCGTGCAGATTGCGTGCCCGGGCATAATAGCCGAGCCCCGCCCATGCCTTCATCACCTCGTCCAAAGGCGCCGCCGCCAGCGCCCCGACCGTCGGCCAGCGGACAAGAAACCGCCGGAAATAGGGGCCGACGGTCTTCGCCGCCGTCTGCTGCAGCATGATCTCCGAAAGCCACACCGCATAAGGGTTGGGGCGGCGGCCCGGCGGCGCCCGCCAGGGCAGATCGCGCCGCGCGCGGTCATACCAGGCAATGAGCCGGTTGGCCGGCGGCGCCCCATCCTTCCCGGTCGTCGAAATCGGCTGCCCGCTCATTGCCTCTCGGCGCATTGCCTCAATGCCGCCCGCGCGTCATGATAGGTTGAAGAATCGCCGCCTTGCAGATGACGCGCGCCGGCGATGTCCGTCAAGCGCCCGGTGGCCCCATGCCGACGCAACAGAAGCCGAAGCCGCTGCCCGCCTCGCCCTTCGTCTCTCCGGCGCGCACTTTTGCCGATATTGCCTCGCCGTCGCTTGCCAGGCTGCTCGGCAAACGCGGGCTTGCCAATATGGAGATCCTCCGCCACTGGCCGGAGATCGTCGGCGCCGAGCTTGGCCAGGTCTGCGCGCCGGAAAAGATCGTCTGGCCGCGCGCGGCGGCGCCGGCCGAAGCCGAACCGGAGGCGCGGCGCGGCGCCGTCTTGCACATCCGCGTCGAGGGGCCGCAGGCGGTCGAGCTTCAGCACCGGTCGGACGAGATCATCGCCCGCGTCAACCGGCTGTTCGGCTTCGCGGCGGTCGAAAAGATCCGCATCATCCAGGCTCCGCTCGCCGGCCGCGATCAGCGCCCGGCGCGCCGCCCGCAGCCCGCCGCCGAACCGGCTGCCGAGAGCGAATCGCTCGACGCGGCGCTTGCCCGGCTCGCCCACGGCATCAAGGACCGATAATCCGGCAGGGAGCGATTGTGCGCCGTTGCAGCTCAACCTATATTGCGCCGCAATCGCCAACGACAAGGGAACGAATCACGTGCAGATATCGCGCTCGACCCTCATCGGCGGCCTTGCCGCCATCGCCTTGATCGTCATCGCCGGCGGCGCCTACTGGTATTCGACCAGCGACAGCGGCATGCTGCCCGGCGGGCCGGATCAGCAGTCCGGCGCCACCTGGTCCGGGGCGGACGAGCTGTTGAAGCCCGGGCCGCTGAAGGAAATGGAGCTGGGGACGAAGGACGCGCCAATCACCGTCATCGAATATGCCTCGATGACCTGTGGTCATTGCGCCAATTTCCACAACAATATCTACCCGGAGTTCAAGGCCAAATACATCGATACCGGAAAGGTGCGCTTCATCTTCCGCGAATTTCCGCTCGATCCGCTCGCCGCCGGCGCCTTCATGCTCGCCCGCTGCACCGAGTCCAATTATTTCGGCTTTGTCGAGATGCTGTTCGACCAGCAGGAGGCCTGGACGGAGACCAGCGATCCGGTCGATGCCCTGTTCAGTCTGTCGAAACAGGCCGGCTTCACCGAAGAGAGCTTTGACAAGTGCCTTTCGAATCAGCAACTTCTCGATGAGATCAATGCGGTCAAGGACCGCGCGGAAAAGCTATTCGATGTCGATTCGACGCCGACTTTCTTCGTCAACGGCCAGATCGCCCGCGGCGTGCAGACCGTCGATGATTTCGAAAAACTGTTTGCGGCCCAGCTTACGAACTGACAATCATCGCGTCATGCCGTCCGCAACTGGTTTGTCTCGGGCCACCACGGGGGACCGCCGGTGAAGTTCACGCGCATTCGCATCCACGGCTTCAAGAGCTTCGTCGAGGCGACCGAGCTTCACATCGAACCGGGGCTGAGCGGCATCGTCGGGCCGAACGGCTGCGGCAAATCGAACCTCGTCGAGGCGCTGCGCTGGGTCATGGGCGAAAGCTCCTACAAGAGCATGCGCGCCTCCGGCATGGAGGACGTGATCTTTTCCGGCAGCGCCAACCGGCCGGCGCGCAACAGCGCCGAAGTCACCATCATGGTGGACAATTCCGAGCGCAAGGCGCCCGCTGCCTTCAACGATTCGGACCTGCTGGAGGTCACCCGGCGTATCGAGCGCGACGCCGGCTCCGTCTATCGAATCAACGGCAAGGAGGTGCGTCTGCGCGACGTGCAGCTCCTGTTCGCCGACGCTTCGACGGGCGCCCGCTCGCCGGCGCTGGTGCGCCAGGGCCAGATCGGCGAGCTGGTCGACGCCAGGCCGGAAGCGCGCCGCAGGCTGTTGGAGGAGGCGGCGGGCATTTCCGGCCTGCATTCGCGCCGCCACGAGGCGGAGTTGCGGCTGCACGCGGCGGAAACCAACCTGGAGCGGCTGAGCGACGTCATCGCCCAGATCGAAACGCAGCTTTCCGGCCTCAAGCGCCAGGCCCGTCAGGCCGCCCGCTACAAGAAGGTCGCGGCCGAGATCCGCAAGTCCCAGGCGCTGCTTTTGGCCATCAAATGGGCCGGCGCCCGGCGGACGGTCGGCGATGCCGAGGCGGGCCTCGCCGAGGAGACCGGGCGGGTCAACGCCTGCACGGCGCGGGCCGCTGCAGCGGCGACGGAGCGCACCGCCATTGCCGCCGACCTGCCGCCGTTGCGCGAGACGGAAGCCCGCGCCGCCGCCGCCCTGCAGCGCCTGACCCTCGCTCAGGCGGGACTCGAGCAGGAGCTTGAGCGGGCGAACCGGCGCATGGAGGAAATCCAGGCGCGCATCGCCCAGCTGCAACAGGACCTCGCCCGCGAGAGCGCGATGGTCGGGGAAAGCGGCGAGGCCGACGCGCTGCTCGAAGCCGAGCAGGCGGAACTTGCCCGGGAGATCGACGGCGCCGACGCCGCCGAGGAAGCAGCGAGGTCCGCGCTTGACGAGGCCGCCGGCGCGTTGAAGGAAAGCGAGCAGGCGCTTTCGCTCCTCCTCGACGAGCTTGCCCAGCTCAGAGCCCGGCGCAACCAGCTTGAAGGCGCGCTTGCCGACAATGACCAACGTCTGACGCGCCTTCACCGCCAATTGGCCGACGTCGAAATCGAGTTCGCCGAGCTTCGCGCCGGCGGGCAAGGGAGCGGTGAGGTTGTGCGGTTCACCGACGCGGTCGACCAGGCCGGCAAGGCTATCGGGCGCGCCGAGCAGGAGCAGCTGGCGGCCGAACGGGCGCTTGCCGCCGCGCGCGAGCAGGAAGCAAGGCTGCGCGAGCCGCTGATTGCCGCTGAACGCGAGGCCGAGCGCCTCAACGCCGAGGTGGCGACCCTTGCCAAGGTGCTGAACGTCGCGGCAAGCGAGCTGTGGCCGCCGCTCATCGACGCGGTCGAGGTCGATAAGGGCTACGAGGCGGCGCTGGGCGCGGCCTTCGGCGACGACCTCGAGGCGCCGGAAGATGCCGCCGCGCCCGCCCACTGGCAGTCAGTGGCGCCAACCGCCGACGACCCTGCCCTTCCTCCCGGCGTCATGCCGCTGGCGGCCAAGGTGCGGGCGCCCGGCGTGCTCGCCCGCCGCCTCGCCCAGGCCGGCATCGTCGCGCCGGACGACGGCGAGAAGCTGCAACGGGTACTGAGGCCCGGCCAGCGCCTGGTCTCCGTCAAGGGCGATTTGTGGCGATGGGACGGCTATAGCGCATCCGCCGAAGCCGCCACCGGCGCCCAGCGGCTCGAGCAGCGCAGGCGGCTTGCCGAGCTTCAGGCGGAAGCCGAAGGCGCGCGCGCCAATGCGGCGAGCGCCCGTGATGCGATTGAAGCGGGATCAAGCGCGGTGCGCGAGGCCGCGCTTGCCGAAGAGACGAGCCGCAATGCCTGGCGCGAGGCGCAGAGTATCCTGTCGCAAGCCCGCGACAGGCTCGCCCAAGCGGAACGGCAGGCCAGTCAGGATACCGTGCGGCTGAGCGCGCTTTCCGAAGCGCGCGCCAGGCTCAAGGCCAGCATCGAGGAAACCGAAGCAAGCCGAGGCGAGGCGGAGGCGGCCCTTGCCGCGCTCGGCAGCGGCGAGGCGCAGGAAACCGAGCTCGACGCGTTGCGCGCCAAGGTTGCCGCGGAACGCGCCGTTTTTGCCGCTGCGCAGGCGCGCTTCGACGGGCTGAAACGCGAGGCGGAGCTGCGTGTGCGGCGGCTCGAGGCGATGGGGCGCGAGCGCGAGATGCTCGCCAAGCGCCGCGCCAGCGCCGCCGCCCAGATCGAAGTGCTGGAAGCGCGCCAGGCCGAAGCGCGCGGCGAGCTTGAGACGCTTGAAGGCGCACCGGCTGAGATCGAGGCCTCCCGCCGCCGCCTGATGTCGGAAATCGCCGACGCGGAAAAGGCCCGCGCCAAGGCCGCCGATGCGGTCGTTGCCGCGGAAAGCAAGCTTGGAGAAGCCGACAAGGCGGGCCGCGCCGCCGACGAGGCGCTCGCCGTAGCGCGTGAGGCGCGGGCCCGCACCGAGAGCCGGCTCGAAGCCGGGCGGCAACGGCTCATAGAGCTTGCCGCTGAAATCGAGGACCAGATCGGAATGGCGCCGCAAGGATTGCCGGCCGCAACCGGCCTTGGCGAAGGCGATCCCCTTCCCGGCGCCGAGGAAACCGAGGCGCGTCTGGAGCGGCTCATGGCCGAGCGCGAACGGCTCGGCGCCGTCAATCTGCGCGCCGAGGAGGAAGCCGCCGAGGTCGAGGAGCAGCTCAACGGACTGATCGCCGAGCGCGAGGATCTCGAACAGGCGCTGCGCCGCTTGCGCCACGGCATCGGCCAGCTCAACCGGGAGGGACGCGAGCGGCTGCTCGCGGCATTCGAAACCGTCAATTCGCATTTTCAGCAGCTTTTCACGACGCTGTTCAACGGCGGCATGGCGAGCCTGGACCTGACCGATTCCGACGACCCGCTCGAGGCCGGCCTGGAGATCATGGCGCGGCCGCCGGGCAAGCGGCTGCAGGTCTTGTCGCTGCTCTCCGGCGGCGAGCAGGCGCTCACCGCCCTCGCGCTCATCTTCGCCGTCTTCCTGACCAACCCGGCGCCGATCTGCGTTCTCGACGAGGTCGACGCGCCGCTCGACGATGCCAATGTCGAGCGCTTCTGCACCCTGGTCGAGCAGATGGTGACGACGACCGACACGCGCTTCGTCGTCATCACCCACCACCCGCTGACCATGAGCCGGATGGACCGCCTGTTCGGCGTCACCATGGCCGAGCGCGGCGTCAGCCAGCTGGTATCGGTGGACCTGGAGACCGCGGCCAGCTATCGCCAGGCGAGCTGAGCGGCACGCAGCGCTACCTGGGCCGATTGTCGCAGCGCGGCAGGTGGCCTGAAAATCGTTTCAGATCAATGCGTTATGCAAAGACCGCCCGTTCTTGACACCCTTGGGCCCGACCACTAATGTGCGCCGGACTTCGGGCAATCCGAAGGGCTCTGCACGGCCACGCTTGAGGATGCCATGGCGTCGGATGCGCGCGGTGACGGCACCGACCGCAAGGAGGAAAGCGGGGCCGGACGGACGCCGGACGATGCGTTCAAGTCCCGCCTCAGGGCATTGGACGCCCGCCTGCGCAAGGTTCGGCGAGGGCGGGAGGCGCCTGTCGAGGCGGAACGCAGGGGCACGGCCTTGGGGCTTGCCTTCCGTCTGGTTGCCGAGCTCGTCGCGGGGCTCGCGGTCGGCGGCGCGATCGGCTGGTTCCTGGACAAGTGGCTGGGAACGCTGCCGGTCTTGTTTCTTTTGTTTTTCGCTTTGGGGGCGGCGGCAGGAATTCTCAACGTCATCCGCACGGCGCGGCAGATGCAGGCCGGCATGGGACCGATAGGCGAAGACCTCGAGCCCGACGACGAGGATGACTGAAGGCCGGATCGGCCTGAGCAAGGAGAGCAGGCTTGGCAGTCGAAAATGCGCCGGTGAACGGAGCGGAAGCCGGCATCCAGATCGACCCGATGCACCAGTTCGAGATCCAGCGTCTGGTCAAGCTGGAGCTGTTCGGCGTCGACGCATCCTTCACAAACGCGTCGCTGTGGATGGTCATCGCGGTCGTACTGGTGACCGCGCTCACCGTTTGGGGCATGAGCGGCCGGGCGCTGGTCCCCGGCCGGCTGCAGTCGGTCGCCGAGCTCGCTTACGAGTTCGTCGCCAACATGGTGCGCGAGAATGTCGGCTCGGCCGGACAGCGCTATTTCCCCTTCATCTTCACGCTGTTCATGTTCGTGCTCGCCGCCAACATGCTCGGCATGGTGCCCTACTCCTTCACGGTGACGAGCCACATCGCGGTGACCTTCGCGCTCGCCGCCTTCGTCTTCATCGCCGTCACCGTTATCGGCTTCATCACCCACGGGCTCCGCTTCCTGCGCTTCTTCGTGCCCTCGGGCGTGCCCAGCGTCATGTTGGTGCTGCTGGTGCCGATCGAGATCATCTCCTATCTCACACGGCCGTTGAGCCTGTCGGTGCGGCTGTTCGCCAACATGATGGCCGGCCACACCATGCTGAAAGTGTTCGGCGCCTTCGTCGTCGGCCTCGGCATCCTCGGCGGCTGGGCGCCGCTTGCCTTCATGGTCGCCTTCACCGGGCTCGAGGTCCTGGTCGCCTTCCTGCAGGCCTATGTGTTCGCCATCCTCGCCTGCATCTATCTCAACGACGCCCTGCACATGCATTGACGCGCGCGGCGGAAGATCTCGCATTCATTCCGAATTTCACAACATTTCAAGGAGCTTGAGACATGGAACCAGAAGCAGCAAAACTGATCGGTGCGGGCCTCGCCTCGATCGCGCTCGCCGGTGCCGGTATCGGCATCGGTCACATTTTCGGCAACTATCTGGCCGGCGCCTTGCGCAACCCGTCGGCGGCCCAGGGGCAGTTCGCAAACCTGCTGCTCGGCTTCGCGCTGGCGGAAGCCACCGGCTTGTTCGGCCTGGTGATGGCGTTCATTATCCTGTTCGTGTTCTGAGCGCGGAGAGAACAACAGCGCCAAGCGTGAGATAGGCGGGTCATGCCACAGCTCGATTTTACCTCCTGGCCGCCGCAGCTGATCTGGCTGGCGATCACTTTTGCCGCGCTCTATTTCCTGATGGCGCGCATCGCCCTGCCGCGCATCGCAAACGTGCTCGAGCAGCGCCGCGACCGCATTGCGGCCGATCTCGACGAGGCGGCGCGCCTGAGGCAGGAGACGGAGGACGCGATCGCCGCTTACGAGGCGGCGCTGGCCGAGGCGCGCGCAAAGGCCCATGCCATCGCGGCCGAGTCCCGCGACAAGCTCAACGCCGAGCTCAAAGAGGAACGGGCCAGGGTCGACAAGCAGGTCGCCGCCAAGACCGAGGAAGCCGAAAAGCGCATCGGCGCGGTGAAAAAGGCCGCGCTCGGCGAGGTCGACAAGGCGGCGAGCGACACCGCCGAGGCGATTGTCAGTCTTCTCATCGGCGTCAAGCCGGCCAAGAAGGACATCGCCGCCGCGGTCAAGGCGGCGCTGGCGGAGTAGCGCAGATGGACTTTATCTCGGAGGCGGAATTCTGGGTCGCCATCGCCTTTTTCGGCTTCGTCGCGGTGGTCGTCTACTTCAGGGCGCCGGCGATGATCGCCAAGGCGCTCGACGAGCGCGCCGCCCGCATCAGAGACGAACTCGACGAAGCGCAACGGCTGCGCGAGGAGGCGCAGGCGCTGCTGGCCGAATATCAGCGCAAGCGCCGCGACGCGGAAAGCGAAGCCGAGGAGATCATCACGCTCGCCCGCCACGAGGCGGAACGCTACGCCGCGGAGACCCGCGCCGCGTTGCAGGAAACCGTCGAGCGGCGCCTGCAGGCGACGGAAGCGAAGATCAAGCTGGCCGAGGCCCAGGCTCTCGACGAGGTGCGCGCGGCCGCCGCCAACGCCGCCATCCGCGCCGCCGAGACGGTGATCTCGAAAGGCCTCAGCGCCAAGATGCGCGCCGATCTCATCGCTTCGGGCATCAAGGAAATCAAAGGCAAACTCAACTAGAGCGGTTCATGGTTATAGGGAACCATTTGACCGGGATGATTTTGCGCCGTGGCCAGGCGCGGCTCGCCGGGCGATGCGGTGCATCGGCCAACAGCCGCAACACCGCCACGGCGCAAAAGAACCCGGCCTTCGGTGGGC
>JAUYJB010000046.1 GCA_030688605.1 Hyphomicrobiales bacterium | reverse complement strand
ATCACCGAGCTTTTCAACCCACGTCAACACTCCTGGGAAGAGCATTTCCAAATTGCCGACATTATGGTTGTCGGCCTGACTGCGGTGGGCCGCACCACAGTGTTCGTCCTCAACATGAACGAAGAACGGCGCGTCCGACTGCGTGCGGTGCTTAAGCGGCAGGGAAGCTTCTGAAGCCATCGCGCGAGCGTTGGAATCCGCAGAAACCACAGCGAAAACTTTGATCGGACGGCTCGGCGGGCAGATAGCTCAGGACACCGAGTTTCGACGGGAGATCGATCGATCAAGCAAAAAAGTCGAGACGTGAGAGTCTGACCCTTTCCCCTCAGCCGGGGGATGGGCCGAAGTCAGATCGCAGCGACAGTGCCGAGAGCCGGAGCAGTCTGACGAGCGGATATTGGGGAGCGGAGAATTTGTCGAGCGTGTCCTGACCGAGGCCGAGGCGCGAGTGCAACGCCAACAGGCGGCACGCGGACAAAGCGGACGGGTCGAGCGAGTTATCGCGGAGGCGTGCAAGAAAAACGGCGCATCGCTGACTGAACTCAGAAGCGGGAGCCGACGTGGGAAGATGCCCACGATAAGAGCGGCATTGGTGTGCAAGCTGGTGGAAGATTTTGGCGTCGCGCTCGCCGAGGTTGCGCGCCAACTGGGAATATCGACCTCTGGGGTTTCGAAGATATTGACCCGGCGTTTGTCCAGCTAGTCACCAACGTTATCTCCGTTATCTCGTCCCGTTATCTTCAAACTCCCGACCACCCCAAATTCGCTCTTGGCATCCCGGCCTCATTTCGACTAGTATTCCCTAGGCCCATCCAGGATGTGGCGACTTTGACCCGGCCGGTTTTCCGAGCGATAATTCTTCCCGGTGGCTAGCCACCTATGAGACTCATCAAGAACAGCGGTAACGATCGCGTTGTCGACGCGCTCCGTGAAGTGCTTGGAACAGAGTCTAGCCTTGATGTCGCTTCACCAGCCTTTTCGCTTTTCGCTTTTGCCGAGGTGCGGAGCCTTTTAGAAAAAGTCGCTCATTCTCGACTCGTTTTGCCGACTGCTCAAGGGACCGACCTCAATCTCCTTGGCTCAGAAGCCGACCGGCCTTTCCGCAACCGTCTTCAGGCCCACTGGCTTGCGCGCCAATGCGTTCAATGGATCACGAAAAAAACTAATGTGCGAGGCGCGCCGGCGTTTTTACCGCAGTCGACGTTGATTACAGACCACGCCGACGCGTCGCTTCGGCGTGTCGTTATTGGTAACTGCTCATTTACTACCGATGGTCTCGGCATTACTCCGGGCAACCAGTTCAGCCTTATCCAATGTTCAGAAACTCCGGAGGAGTGGACGTTACTAGGTTCCTGGTTTTCTTCTCTTTGGAACAGCTTGCCGTCATCACCCGATGCACAGAGCGCGTTATTGGCCCGTCTCCAGGATTTGATTAACCACAAGGCACCATCGCTTATTTATGACTTAATACTCTTCCACCTATTCAAAGACCGTGGTGACGACCTCGACGAAGAGCGCATCATCAAGTCGGCGACCGGCATCCGCAACACCGTGGTCTGGAAGAAGCTCTACCGGTTTCAGCGGGACGGGGTGGTCGGCGCGATCGACAAGCTCGAGCGCTTCGGCGGCTGCATCATCGCTGACAGCGTCGGCCTTGGTAAGACGTTCGAGGCGCTCGCGATCATCAAGTACCACGAGCTGCGGAACGACCGCGTGCTGGTGTTGGTGCCCAAACGCCTGCGCGACAACTGGACGCTCTACAAGGCGAACGACCGCCGCAACTTCCTGGCGCCCGACCGCTTCAACTACGACGTGCTGAATCATACTGACCTCTCGCGAGACGGCGGGGCGTCCGGCGACATTGACCTCGCGCACGTCAACTGGGGCAACTACGACCTCGTTGTGATCGACGAGTCGCACAACTTTCGCAACAAGAAGACGCCGCGTGTTGGGAGCGAGACGCGCTACGACCGCCTGATGCGCAAGATCATACGGGAAGGCGTCAAGACACGCGTGCTGATGCTCTCGGCGACGCCAGTCAACAACCGCTTGGCCGATCTGCGCAACCAGATCGCGTTTGTTACCGAGGGCGACGACACGGCTCTGCTCGATCACGGCATCGGCAGCATCGACAGCACCACGCGACTGGCGCAGAAACAGTTCAACCGCTGGCTCGATCTCGAGGACGCCGGCCGAACGCCCTCGCGGCTGATCGAGATGCTCGGCTTCGACTACTTCACTCTGCTCGACCTGCTCACGATCGCCCGCTCGCGCAAGCACATCGAGAAGTACTACGGCACCGCCGAAACGGGCCGCTTCCCCGACCGGCTGAAGCCGATCAACATCAAGGCCGATGTGGACCGCGCCGGCGAGTTCCGCTCCATCCGGGAGATCAACAACGAGATCCGCCGTCTGAACCTCGCTTCCTACGCTCCGCTTCGATACGTGCTGCCGCACAGACAGGCGGCGTACGACAAGAAGTACAGCACGGAGATTCGCGGCGGCGAGGGCTTCTTTCGCCAGGCAGACCGCGAGGAGAGCCTGATCCACCTGCTGCGCGTCAACGTGCTCAAGCGGATGGAGAGCGCCGTGCCGTCATTCGCCCTCACCGTGCAGCGCCAGTTGCGCGACGTGGAGGCCACGCTGGCCCGCATCGAGAGTCACGCCGAGGAGATGGAGGAGATCGACATCGAGGACGTGGACCTCGACGATCCCGCCTTCGAGAGTCTGCTCGTCGGGCGCAAGGTGAAGGTGCTGCTGAAGGACGTGGACCTCATCCGCTGGAAACAGGAGCTGATCGAGGACCGCAACCGCTTGGCGACGCTCCACGCGGCGGCGGCCCAGGTGGATGCCTCCCGTGACGCCAAGCTCACGGCCCTGCGCGAGATGATCGAGCACAAGTGCCGGAACCCGATCAACCCCGGCAACCGCAAGGTGATCGTCTTTACCGCCTTCGCCGACACCGCCCGTTATCTCTACGACCAGCTTGCCCCGTGGGCGAAGACAACTCTTGGCATCGACACGGCGCTGGTCACCGGCACGGGCAGCAACCAGACAACGCTCACCGGCCTGCGCAAGGACCTGTCCTCGATTCTCACCACGTTCGCACCGCGGGCGAAGGAGCGGCCCGAGGAATACGCTGCCGAGGGCGAACTTGACATGCTGATCGCCACCGACTGCATCTCAGAGGGCCAGAACCTCCAGGACTGCGACTGGCTGATCAACTACGACATCCACTGGAACCCGGTGCGCATCATTCAACGCTTCGGCCGCATCGACCGAATCGGCTCGCCAAATGATCGCATCCAGTTGGTCAACTTCTGGCCCAACATGGAGCTGGAGGAGCACATCAACCTGGAACAGCGGGTCAGCGGCCGCATGGTGCTGCTCGACATCTCTGCCACCGGCGAAGAGAACCTGATCGAGCAGGACTCCGGCAACCAGATGAACGATCTGGAGTACCGCCGCAAGCAACTGTTGAAGCTCCAGGACGCGGTGATCGATCTGGAGGACCTCTCCACTGGTGTCTCCATTGCCGACCTGACACTCACCGACTTCCGCATCGATCTGGCGCAATACCTCAAGGCGTATCCGGGCGTGCTGGAGAGTCTGCCGCTCGGCACCTGCGCGGTCACGACCACCACCGAGGCGGAGATCGCACCGGGCATCATCTTCTGCCTGCACGCCGAGGGCGCCGCCGCCAAGCGCAGCGCCGAGGCCGGCTATCCACTCGGTGCCCAGTATCTCGTGCATGTGGGCGACGACGGCACGGTGCTGCTGCCCTACACGCAGGCCAAGCAGATCCTCGATCGGCTCAAGCGCCTCTGCCTTGGGCGCGACCTGCCCGATGCCGGTGCCTGCGCCCGCTTGGACAAGGCGACCAAGCAGGGCGAGGACATGCGCGCGGCGCAGCGCCTGCTCGCCGCCGCCGTGGCCTCGGTGGTCGGCAAGAACGAAGAGCGGGCCGTGGCGAGCCTGTTCACGCCCGGCGGCACTCACGCCATGAAGGGGGAGTTTGCGGGCATCAACGACTTCGAGGTCATCGCCTGGCTCGCGGTGCTACCCGAGGCCGTTGGATGAACGGCGACACGCTCATCGAAGCCCTCGACCTGCCCGCCAGCAGCCGCGTGGATCAGCGCGTGCCCAAGAAGCTGCTGCTTGAGAACGGTGCGCCTACTGCCGCTGACAAGCGCATCATCAATGACGGCATCGAGGAGCTGGTCTGGCTGGCGGCGCTCAAGCCCACCACTATTGGCGTGCTGGAGTACCGCGACGAGGTGCGGGAATATCTGGAGATCGCAGTGTTGCGCCTCACCTTGCGGGCCACGGCCAAGGCGACGCGGCTGGTAGAGCTGGTACACCGGGCCGTGCCCTATCCATTGCTGCTGTTGACGGAGCAGGGCGAACAGCCCGGACTTTCCGCCGTCCACAAGCGCTGGTCGCAGGGCGAGGCGGGTAAGACCGTGCTGGAGGGCGCCGTTGTCGCCGCCGAGTGGGGCGCGGAGCGCGATGGCGAACGCTGGCCCGCCTTCTATGATGCGCTGGCGCTTGGCAAGCAACCGCGTACAACGCTGCACGCGCTGTATCAGGGTTGGATCGACACTCTGCTGGCGCTGCAAGCTGCTCGCGTCACCGGCGCCTTCGCGGTCGCCGCTAACGCTGAACAGGCTGCGGTCCGTCGTGACGCCCTGCAAGAATGCGCGCGGCTCGATGCGGAGATCGCCCGCCTGCGTGCCACCGCCGCGAAGGAGAAGCAGATGGCGCGGCGCGTGGAACTGAACCTGGAACTGAAGCGCATGGAGGCAGCGCAGGCTGCCGCTCGCGCCAACCTGTGAAGAACGAGGATACGATGCAGAAGCTAACCGATAGCGACCCCGAGACGAAGTCGCCCGACCTCGTCGCGCAGAATCTTTCCCAGCTCAAAGCCCTCTTCCCCGAACTCGTCACCGAGGGCAAGGATGGGGCGGCAGTGAATCTGGACGTGCTCAAGCAGCTTGTGGGCGACAAGACGGTGACGGATGCCGAGGAGAAATATGGTCTCAACTGGCATGGCAAACGCTGCGCCCGCCAGCTCGCCCTCACGCCGAGTGCCGGCACGCTGCGGCCTTGCCCGGAAGATTCGGTGGATTGGGACACCACCCAGAACCTTATGATCGAGGGCGACAACCTCGAAGTCCTCAAGCTCTTCCAGAAGTCCTACGCCGGGAAGGTGAAGCTCATCTACATCGACCCGCCCTACAACACGGGTCATGACTTCGTCTATCCCGACAATTTTCAGGACAACATCCGCAACTACCTCGAACTCACGGGACAGGTCGGCGATGGAGGGCGCAAGTTGTCCTCCAACCCCGAAGCCTCCGGTCGCTTCCACACCGATTGGCTAAACATGATGTATCCGCGGCTCAAGCTCGCGCGGGATCTACTGCGGGAAGATGGAGTGATATTCGTTTCGATCGACGACCATGAGCTACAAAACCTTGGAGCCCTCCTGGATTCAATCTTCGGCGTGGAGAACTTCATAGGCATATTTGTTTGGGAGAAACGGACTACGCGTGAGAACCGGAAAGTCTTCTCCGTGAATCATGACTACATAGTTTGCTATGCACGGGAGAAGCCCATTTTCGAGACAGTTCGGTGCCTTCTTCCGCGCAGCGACGAAAACGAAGAGCGGTTTTTGAACCCGGACAACGACCCTCGCGGGCCGTGGCAGTCCGTATCGATGAACGCGCAGGCGGGCCCGGGTCGCCGCAAAGAACAGTTTTATACCGTTACAACACCATCTGGGCGCAAAGTGGACCCCCCGTCTGGGCGATGTTGGGTGTACACCGAAGATCGATTTGAAGAACTGAAGACCGACAATCGAGTCTGGTTTGGTGAGGACGGAGCAAATGTTCCGAGGCTGAAGTGCTTTCGCAATGAGTCGGACAATGGCATTGTGCCTCACACTATGTGGCGAGCCGATGAGGTCGGCACTACCGACACAGCGAAAAAAGCGATAAAGGATCTCTTCAACGGAATTGAAGTCTTTGACACCCCAAAGCCAATTCCACTCCTTGCGCGGATAGTCCAGATTTGCACCAAGAATCAACGGGACGAGATCATCCTCGATTTCTTTGGAGGGGCCGCGCCTATAGGGGAAGCCGTGTATCAGCAGAATCTCGCTGATTCGGGCAAGCGCCGCTTCTTCGTCGTGCAACTACCCGAGCCGCTTCCTGACGATTCTCCTGCGACGCAACTCGGCTTCAAGACGCTCAGCCAAGTGGCAATTGATCGTCTCCGCCGCGCAGGCAAGAAGATGCGGGAAGAGAGCCCGATGTTCGAGGGCGACCTCGGCTTCCGCGTCTTCAAGCTCGCCAGCAGCAACATCCGG
Organism: Hyphomicrobiales bacterium; assembly: GCA_030688605.1. NCBI lineage: Bacteria > Pseudomonadati > Pseudomonadota > Alphaproteobacteria > Hyphomicrobiales > Hyphomicrobiales bacterium. Next base: position 6,211 of record JAUYJB010000046.1, on the reverse strand, counting down.
GCGTGGGAGCCGGACCGCGAGAAGCTCGCCGAAACCCTCGAAGCCTCCATCGAGCACCTCAAGACCGACCGCACGGAGCAGGACATCCTCTTCGAGTTGCTTCTCAAACTCGGCCTCGACCTCTGCGTGCCCATCGAAACGAACAAGGTGGCAGGAGGCGCGAAGCAGGCGCATGAAATCTATTCCATCGGCGGCGGCTCACTGCTGGTCTGCCTCTCGCCCGCCATCCCACAGGCCGACGTGGAGCCGCTGGCCCTCGGCCTCGTGGCGTGGCACAAGGCATTGAAGCCCGCCGGAGAAACCACCGTCGTCTTCCGTGACAGCGCCTTCACCGACGACGTGGCCAAGACCAACCTCACCGCCATCCTCCACCAGCACGGCCTCGAAACCGTGCGCAGTCTGTAAGCGAAAGCGATGAAACTCCACTTCGAGCCCGACCTCGATTACCAGCTTCAGGCCATCGAAGCCGTCTGTGGCCTTTTCCACGGACAGGAAACCTGCCGGACCGAATTTACGGTCACGCGGGACGCTGCCGCCGGGCAAATGTCGCTTCTTGAAAACGACCTCGGCATCGGCAACCGGCTGACTCTTCTCGACGAAGAGCTACTAGCTAACCTGCACGCCATCCAACTCCGCCACGGCCTCGCACCATCGGCCTCGCTCGCGTCCGGGGATTTCACGGTGGAGATGGAGACCGGCACCGGCAAGACCTATGTTTATCTGCGTACCGTCTTCGAGCTAAACAAACGCTACGGATTTACCAAGTTCGTCATCGTGGTGCCGTCGGTTGCGATCAAGGAAGGCGTCTATCACACCATCGAGACCGCTGCGGAGCACCTCAGAGGGCTCTACGCCGGCGCGCCCTTCGACCCCTTCATCTACGACTCGGCGAAGCTCGGCCAGGTGCGCAACTTTGCGACCAGCCCGCAGATCCAGATCATGGTGATGACGGTGGGTGCGATCAACAAGTTCGGCGACGAGCAGCAGGCGCAGACGGAGGAAGCGGACGAGGCCGCCCGCCGCGAGAAATCGAAGAACGTGATGTATCGCCCCAGCGAAAAGACGGGCGGGGAGAAGCCCATCGATCTGATCCGGGCGACGCGCCCCATTCTCATTGTGGACGAGCCGCAGAGCGTGGAAGGCGGGCTCGACGGCAAGGGCAAGAAGGCCATGGAGCGGATGAATCCGCTGTGCAACCTGCGCTATTCCGCGACGCCGAAAGAGGCGCACCACATGGTGTTCAAGCTCGATGCGGTGGATGCCTACGAGCGGAAGCTGGTGAAGCAGATTGAGGTGGCGGCGGCCTCCGTGGAGGGCGGGCACAACAAGGCGTATGTGCGGTTCATCGCGCCGGTATCGCGTGGCAAGAGTGTCGTGGGCGCCAAGGTGGAGCTGGACATCGCCACGGCACACGGCGTGGCCCGGCAAACGGTCACCGTGGCACCGCTCGACAAGCTCGAAGAAGTCACCAAGCGGGAGATTTACCGGGACCACATCATCGGGCAGGACATCCGGGATGCCAAGGACGACAAGTTCATGGAACTCCGCTATCCCGGCGGCGAAGAATACCTCCGTCCCGGCCAAGCCTACGGCGACGTGGACGCGCTCGCTGTGCAGCGCCAGATGATCCACCGCACCATCAAGGAGCACCTGGACAAGGAGAAGCGCCTCCGTCCACAAGGCATCAAGGTGCTCAGCCTGTTCTTCATCGATGCCGTCGAGAAGTATCGGCAATACGACGCCGACGGAAATTCGGTGAAGGGCGAGTACGCGCGAATCTTCGAGGAGGAATACCGCCGGCTCGCCAAGCATCCCGATTACCTGACCCTCTTCAAGGAAGTGGACTTGACCACCGCCGCCGAGGACGTGCACGACGGCTATTTCTCCATCGACAAGAAGAAGGTCGGTGGCAAGACAGTGGAAATGTTCAAAGACTCCAGGGGCGAAGGCACGACGCAAGCCGACGACGACACCTACAGCTTGATCATGCGGGACAAGGAGAAGTTGCTGAGCTTCGAAACGCCGCTGAAGTTCATCTTCTCTCACTCGGCCCTGCGCGAAGGCTGGGATAATCCGAATGTATTTCAAATCTGCGCTCTGCGGGAGATGGCGTCGGAGGTGCAGCGTCGTCAAACCATTGGACGCGGCCTGCGCCTCTGCGTCAACCAGAACGGCGAACGCCTGCACGGCTTTGACGTGAACACCCTGACCGTGATCGCGACCGAGAGCTACGAGCAGTTCGCCGAGAAACTCCAAAAGGAGATCGAGGACGAAACTGGTATCCGGTTCGGTATCGTAGAGACGCACGAGTTCGCCGGGGTCAGCACCACGGGACCCGACGGTCAGCCCGCGCCGCTGGGCTTCGACCAATCAAAGGTGCTCTGGGAGCATTTGAAAACCGCTGGCCTAGTTAACGCCCAAGGCAAGGTGCAGGATACCCTGCGCCAACAGCTAAAGGACCGCACGCTCACGCTGCCGGAGCCGTTTACCGCCCAACTGCCGCAGGTGATGGAAATTCTCCGCAAGCTCGCAGGGCGCTTGGAAATCAAAAACGCTGACGAGCGCAAACAGGTGAAAACCCGCCTGGCCGTGCTGCAAGGCGCTGACTTCAAGGCGCTTTGGGACCGCATCAAGCACAAGACCACCTACCGCGTGCAGTTCGACAACGAGGCCTTGCTGGCGACCTGCATCAAGGCGCTTGCGGACGCGCCGCCCATCGCCAAGACGCGCCTGCAATGGCGCAAGGCCGACCTCGCCATCGGGCGCTCCGGTGTGGACGCGAAGGAAACGGCAAGCTCCGCCCCCGTGACCCTCGACGAAGACGACATCGAGCTACCCGACATCCTCACCGACCTTCAGGACAAGACTCAACTCACCCGCCGTAGCATCCACCGCGTCCTCGTGGAAAGCGGCCGGCTCGATGATTTCAAACGAAACCCGCAGCAGTTCATCGAACTGGCCGCTGAGGTCATCAACCGCGCAAAGCGCATGGCCCTCGTGGACGGCATCAAATACCAGCGCATCGGCTCAGAGGAATACTACGCTCAGCAACTGTTCGAGACGGAAGAACTGACTGGCTATCTCAAGTCCATGATCGACGCCAACAAATCGGTTCATGAGCAGGTGATCTACCAGTCCGACACCGAGCGCACCTTTGCCGAGCAATTGGAGATGAACGAAGCAATCAAGGTTTACGCCAAACTTCCTGGCTGGTTCCGTGTGCCGACCCCCCTTGGCCCTTACAACCCCGACTGGGCCGTGTTGGTCGAAAAGGATGGAGCGGAGCGACTCTATTTTGTCGTCGAAACAAAGAGCGACCTTTTCAAGGCTGACCTGCGTGATAAGGAACGCGCCAAGATCGACTGCGGGAAAGCTCACTTCGCGGCGCTGGCCGTCGGTGAAAATCCGGCCAAGTATCGTGTTGAGCGGAACCTCGACGAGCTTCTGGCGAACTGTTGATTTATCAGATCAATATCTTTTGGACCGTGTGGGGTTGTTTGGAATAATCTGACTATGAGCAGAGACAACAGGCGGGAAAGACCCTTTCAGAACGTGCGATTGATCCATTCATCCGATCTCCAGATTGGCAAAGTGTTCATGTATTTCGAGCCCGACCTAAGAGGCCTTGAGGGGAAAGAATGCGCATAGAGAAAATGGAAATTAAGAACTTTCGGTCCTTCAGTAACGTCGACCTAAATTTCAGTCCGTACACATCGCTCGTCGGTCCCAATGGCGGTGGTAAATCAACGATATTGTGCGCCTTGAATATATTCTTTCGCGAGACAGAGAATGCGGCTACCAATTTAAGCGATCTGGATGCCGAGGATTTCCACGACCGAAAAACCGATGAACCGATTGAGATAACGGTCACATTTACTGATCTTAACGAAGAAGCTCAAAAGGACTTCGCCGAGTATTACCGACAAGGTACACTAATCATCACGGCGAAGGCGATTTTTAACGCAGATACCGGCGTTGCGACTGTCATGCAATTCGGCCAGCGCTGCGCGATGGACGCGTTCAAGAACTTCTTCAAGCTCTACAACGACGGCAAAAAGGTTGATGAGTTAAAGGCCGAGTACGAACTCATCCGCACTCAGCTTACTGACCTTGCAAAGCCGGGTACGAAGGACGCCATGCGCGCGGCGCTTCGACTCTACGAAGAATCACATCCTGAGAAATGCAGTCTTATTCCCAGCGAGGACCAGTTTTACGGTTTCAGCAAGGGAGCAAATCGTCTCTCGCGCTATGTACAATGGATCTATGTGCCAGCCGTCAAGGACGCAACCAAGGAGAACGTAGAGGCCAAGAATACGGCGCTTGGCAAAATTCTTGCTCGCACTGTCCGCGCAAAAGTGAAATTCGATGAAGACATTAAGAAGCTCAGAGAGGAAACTCTCATTGAATACCGAAAAATCCTTGATGCGCAACAAGGCGCACTCGATGATATTTCCAAGGCTCTTACCGCACGATTGATGCAATGGGCTCACCCTGAAGTGACTGCGCGCCTCAGCTGGGCAGAAGACGCCCGGAAAGTCCAGGTAGAGGGACCCGTTGCTCGCCTGCTCGCTGGGGAGGGCAGCTTTGAAGGCGAACTGGCGCGCTTCGGACACGGGCTACAACGCTCATACCTCTTGGCACTCCTTCAAGAGCTGGCGTCTAGCGATGACGCGGACGCGCCACGCTTGATCTTAGGCTGCGAGGAACCTGAACTATATCAGCACCCCCCGCAGGCTCGACATCTCTCCAACGTGCTACAAGAACTGAGTCAGGCTAATTCCCAGATCATCGTATCAACGCATAGTCCGTATTTTGTTTCTGGGCGAGCATTTGAGAGCGTGCGCATGGTGCGTCGCGACCCTGCCGCTAAGCAATCGACAATTTCTCAAGTTACTTTAGACCGTATCTCCCAGCGGGTAGCTGAGGTGACGGGCGAGACCCCCGCTCCACTCCCCGCGCAGCGCGCTCGTCTTCAGCAGGCATTGCAGCCACATCTCAACGAGATGTTTTTCACGTCGAAGCTTGTTTTGGTCGAGGGTATCGAGGACCTTGCCTATATCACGTCATGGATGATCCTGTCGGGCCGCTGGGATGACTTCCGTCGGCATGGATGCCATATCGTTGCCACCAACAATAAAAGCAACCTAATCGAACCCATCATCATTGCTCAGGCGCTTGAGATTCCGGTGTTCACGCTGTTCGATGCCGATGGAGACAAAACGAATTTGAATGAGCGCCCCCGTCACGAGAGAGACAACAAGGCGCTCCTGAACCTTTTGGGCGGAAACGTCGCCGATCCATTCCCAAGCATGACCGCATGGGGGGCGTCCTATGTGCAATGGCCCACCAATATAGGCGACGTTCTAAAGGCCGAGGTCGGCGCGACCGTTTGGGATCAAACATTTGGCCAGGCAACGAATGGTCTTGGAAATCCCGAAGGCAGCTATATCAAAAACCCCGTTCACATTGGTGATCATCTAGACCTGTTGAAGGAAGGAGGTCATACGCCCGCCAGCCTTGACCGCCTTTGCGTGGAGATCATCCGCTTCGCAGCAGCGTAACTCCACTGTTCCTACGCTACGCCGGCCAAAAATGCGGGGGAATTTAAGGGCAGGCTTGCATAGATGAATCAAACTTTAAACGACGCGGGAATCACAGCCGACAATCCGGGAATTTGCATATTAATCGGTTTTGTTATTCGCCGGGTTTATCCGCTTCCCGAATAATCGGCCCTGCTCGCAATCACACCCCGAACGCCGCCGCGCGGATTGACGCTGTCCCCTGATCTGCGAGGAATCAGATGAATGTGGCAATGCATGACTGTCTGTCCGGCAGGGGCACCCACGTTGACGCCCACGTTGTAGCCGTCCGGCTTGAATCGGCCGTCCAATAATTTCTTCGCCTCGTCCACCATAGCCCAGAGCGCCGTTCAGCCTGGGCGTTAGCGCTAGGATTGCACTGATTTCTCCGAGGACTCAATCCTGCGAGATTTGCCTGAGGCGTTGATGAATCATCATTGCCGGAAACTAGCCTCTGCGCCAGGCTTGATTTCTACCGGCTTTTTGAATATTTAGTGTCCGACCGAAAACCCCATTTTTTTGGAAAACCGGCCGCCTAATTTTTGAGTGCAACATGCGGGTTTCGTGTTTTGATGTGCGAAAGGCAAAGTTTTTCAGTTGTTGCGAATGGGAACGTGAATTTCGTCAGTTTC
>JAUYJB010000045.1 GCA_030688605.1 Hyphomicrobiales bacterium | reverse complement strand
AACTACATCGCCATGCAACTCGACTCCAAGCGCCAGTCGACCGTCGAAGCGGCGCAATGGCTCGGCGACCAGGTCGGCGAATTGCGACGCAAGGTCGAGGAGGCCGAGGCCAAGGTCGAGGAGTATAAGAGAGTCAACGGTCTGTTGCGCGGCGTCGGCGATTCGTCGCTGACCATTCAGCAGCTCTCCGAGCTCAATTCGCAACTCATCGTCGCCAGGACGCAGCGGGCGGAGGCGCAGGCGCGGGCGCAAACGATCCGCGAGCTGATCCGGTCCGGCGGCGAACTGAGCAGCGCTTCGGAAGTTCTCTCGTCGCCGCTGATCCAGCGCTTGCTCGAGCAACAGGTGACCCTGCGCCGGAGTATCGCCGAGTTGAGCCCGACGCTGCTGCCGCAGCACCCCCGCATGCGCGAGCTGACCGCCGAGCTGGACGATTTTAAGCAGCAGATCCGGGTCGAGGCGGAGAAGGTCGCGGTCGGCCTGGAAAACGAGGCGCGGGTCGCCGGCGCGCGCGAAAACGCCATCCGCTCGAGCCTCAACGCGCTGAAGCAGGAGGCGGAAAAGGCCAACGTCCACGAGGTTGAGCTGAGGGCGCTGGAGCGCGAGGCGCGAGCGCAGCGCGACCTTCTGGAATCGTTTCTCGGCCGCTACCGCGAGGCGAACGCCCGCAACGACAGACAGGCACTGGCGGCGACCGCGCGCATCGTGTCGCGGGCCATGGTCTCCAACGAGCCCTCCTTCCCGATGAAGGGATCGATCCTCGCCATTGTCGGGATCGCTACGCTGCTGGTCAGCATCGGCGTCATCGCCTCGATGGAGATCGTGCGCGCCACGCGCGGCGAGTGGCCGGTGCCGAAATTCGTGTCGCAGCCGCAGGTCCTCGACATCAAGGTCGGGCCGCTCGCCGCGGCTCAGGCGACTGCCGCGGAGGAGACGTCGCACATCGTCTCGGCCGCGGCCGGGCTCGACGCGCAAAGCTTTCCCGAAGCGGTCCGCGCCCTTGCCCGCACGCTGATCGAGCGGGCGGGAAAGGAGAGCGGCAAGCGCGTGCTCATGACCACGCCGCAGCGCCAGACCCGCGACAATTTCGCCGCCGTCAATCTTGCCCGGCTGCTGACCGCGCTGGATGTGCCGACCGTGCTTGTCGACGCCAATCTGCGCGCGCCGCACATCGCCCAGCAACTCGGCATCAGCGACGTTCCCGGCCTGAGCGAGCTGTTGTCGGGTAACAGCAGCTTCGCCGATGTCATCCGCCGCGACCCGGGATCGCGACTGCACCTGATTTGCGCCGGCGCGCAGCAATTCGACCCGATGCTGCTGATGAGCGCCGACCGCGTCGAACGGGTGCTCGACGCGCTGGGGGGAAGCTACCGCTTCGTCCTGATCGATTCGCCGCCGGTGATGCTGTCTCCGGAGACCCGCGCCCTGATCGACCATGTCGATGTCGCCGTACTGGTCGGCGACACGCTGCCCGGCGCGCAGCGTCTGGTCGAGCGCGCGCGGGAGATGATCTCCGACCAGGACAACGGCCCGATCGAAGTGGTGGTGGCGGCACCGGAGGTCGCGCATCTGATCAAGGACGGCTTTGGCGACGGCGACCGGCGCGTCGCCTGACCGCCGCGGCCGCAATTTCGCCGGCCAAGTCAAAGGATTCTCAACATTTTCCCGCTAGCCTCCGCGGCTCCCTGCGGCCCTGATGCGTTGCCGCGATGAGCAACCGGACAGGCGGATGAATTCCGGACTGATCAGAATCGGCCTCGACGCGTTCTATTACAGCGGCGGGCACGCGCTGATGTCGCGATTTTGTCGCGGCATCGGCGTGATCTTCACCCTCCACCGGGTGCGCCCGCGGATCCCGGAGCCGTTTCACCCCAACCGCATCCTCGAAGTCAGTCCCGAATTCCTGGAAAGCGTCATTGTCGAGACGCGCCGGCAAGGCCATGAGTTCGTCTCGCTTGACGAGGCGCACCGGCGGATTACGGAGCCCGGCGATCACCGGCCATTCGCGTGCCTTACCTTCGACGACGGCTATCGCGACAATCGCGACGTCGCCTATCCGATCCTGAAACGGCATAACTGCCCGTTCGCCGTCTACGTGGCCACCTCGTTTGCGGCGGGAACCGGAAATTTGTGGTGGCTGGCGCTGGAAGAGATCATTCGAGACGCCGATTGTGTCGATATCGTCCTCGACGGCAGAGAGCGACATTTCGAGACCGGCACGCCGCGCGAGAAGGAGGCCGCATTTTCGCAGATCTACTGGGGGCTGCGACGCACCGACGAACGCCGGCAGAGGCAAATCGTGAGCGCGCTCGCCGCGCGCCATGACGTCGACCTTGCCAGGCTGTGCGCGCGGCTCGTCATGGGCTGGGGCGAGCTGCGCACATTCGCTCGCGAGCCGTTGGTCACCATCGGCGCGCACTCGGTGCACCACTATTCGCTCGCCAAGTTGAGCGAGGACGAGGCGCGGGCGGAGATCGAAGGCAGCGTAAGGATCATCGGCGAAAAGCTTGGAGAGCGCCCGCGCCATTTCGCCTTTCCCTATGGCGACGCCGGCTCGGCGGGGCCGCGCGAATTTCGCCTCGCCGCCGAACTGGGGCTGAAAACCGCGGCGACGACCCGCAAAGGGGTCGTGTTCGCCGAACATCGCCAGCATCCGACCGGGCTGCCTCGGGTTTCGCTCAACGGCGACTACCAGTCGCCGCACTATGTGGACCTTTTCCTCGGTGGCGCGCCGTTTCTGCTTTGGAACGGGTTCCGCCGCCTCAACGTCGCCTGAACCCGCGCGAGGCCCTATGGCGGATCGCCCGCTTGCCGCGGCAGGCCAGCGCGCATATGACTTGCGGTCAGGATGTTGACGCAATCGCCCATCATGCCGGCCGCAACGACGCGGCAGCCCGACGCCACGCCATGGCCGATACTGGCTTGGCTCTACACGCTCGCCGCCCTGGTGGTGGCGATGATCCTGGTCGGCGGGGCGACCAGGCTCACCGATTCCGGCTTGTCGATCACCGAATGGCAGCCGATCACCGGCGTCATACCTCCTCTGACCGAGGCGCAGTGGCTCGCCGCGTTCGAGAAATACAAGCAGATCCCGGAATATGCGGTGGTCAATCCGGGCATGAGCCTTGCCGCCTTCAAGGTCATTTACTGGTGGGAGTGGGGGCACCGCTTTCTCGGCCGCTTCATCGGCCTCGCCTTTATCGTGCCGTTCATCGTCTTCTGGGTCCGCCGGCAGATCCCGGCCTGGCTGATGCCGCGGCTGATCCTCATCCTGGTGCTCGGCGGCCTGCAGGGGGCGCTCGGCTGGTTCATGGTCATGAGCGGGCTCACCGATCGGGTCGACGTCAGCCAGTATCGGCTTGCCGCCCATCTCGGCGCCGCCTTCGTCATTCTCGGCTTCATCCTGTGGACGGCCTATGCGGCAAGCGGCCTGCGTCCGCAAACCGCGCAGCCCGGCCGGCTGAGCGCCGCGATCCTCGCGGCCCTCATCTTCGTGCAGATCATCGCCGGCGCGCTCGTCGCCGGGCTCGACGCCGGCCTGAGCCACAACAGCTGGCCGCTGATGGACGGCCGCCTGGTGCCGCCGGACATGTTCGTCATGACCCCTTGGCATCTCAACCTGTTCGAGAACGCCCGCACGGTGCAGTTCGACCACCGGGTGCTGGCCTATCTGGTCTGGCTCGCGGCGGTGGCGCACGCGGCGCGCCTGACCCGGGCAAAGGCGGCGGCAAGAGGCGGCGCCATGCTGCTCGCCAGCCTCGTCACCGTGCAGGCGATCACCGGCATCTGGACGCTCGTGGTCGTGGTGCCGCTCAGCCTCGGCCTGTTGCACCAGTTCGGCGCGATCATCGTCTTTGTCGCGGCGCTGGCGCATCTCGCGGCGCTCAGCCCAACTTCGCCGGCCGCCACCGCGCCCGCCGGAATCTGAAACCGTCAGACATTCGCCAGCGCCTGCTCCAGGTCGGCGATGATGTCGTTCACATCCTCGATGCCCACCGACAGCCGCACGACGTCGGGCCCGGCGCCGGCCTGCACCTTCTGCTCGTCGGAGAGCTGGCGGTGGGTCGTGGAAGCCGGGTGGATGATCAGGCTTCTGGTGTCGCCGATATTGGCCAGGTGGCTGAAGAGCTGGACGCTCGAGACCAGCTTGACGCCGGCCTCATAGCCGCCCTCGAGCCCGAAGGTCAGCACCGCGCCGGCGCCTTTCGGGCAATACTTCTTCGCCAGCGCGTGGTCGTTGTCGTCGGGAAGGCCGGCATAGCTGACCCACGAGACCTTGTCGTGCTTGTTGAGATATTCGGCGACCGCCAGCGTATTGTCGCAATGACGCTGCATGCGCAGGCCCACGGTTTCGATGCCGGTCAGCACCAGAAAGGCGTTGAACGGCGACAGGGCGGGACCGAAGTCGCGCAGGCCCAGCACGCGGCAGGCAATGGCGAAGGCGAAATTGCCGAAGGTCTCGTGCAGGATCAGTCCGCCATAGGAGACGCAGGGCTTGGACAGGGTCGGGTAGCGGTCGTCCCGTGACCAGTCGAACTTGCCGCCGTCGACGATCATGCCGGCGATGGAATTGCCGTGGCCGCCGAGGAACTTGGTCAACGAGTGCACGATGATATCCGCGCCGAAGTCGAACGCCCGGCACAGATAGGGCGTCGCCAGGGTGTTGTCGACGATGAGCGGCACCTTGGCCTCCTGCGCGACCTTCGCCACCGCCTCCATATCGGTGACGCGGCCGCCGGGGTTGGCGATCGATTCGATGAAGATCGCCTTGGTCTTCTCCGTCACTGCCTTCTTGAAGGTTCCGATATCGTCGATGTCGGCCCACTTCACGGTCCAGCCGCAGGTCTTGAAGGACTGGCCGAACTGGTTGATCGAGCCGCCGTATAGCTGGCGCGCGGCGATGAATTCCTCGCCGGGGCGCATCAGGGCATGAAACACCAGATGCTGGGCGGCGTGGCCGGAAGCGACGGCAACGCCGGCGGTTCCGCCCTCGAGAGCCGCGACGCGCTCCTCGAGCACGGCGCAGGTCGGGTTGCCGATGCGGGTGTAGATGTTGCCGAAGGCCTCAAGCCCGAACAGCGCGGCGGCATGGTCGACATCGTCGAAGACGAAGGAGGTGGTCTGATAGATGGGCGTCGCCCGCGCGCCGGTGGTCGGATCGGGCGCCGCGCCGGCGTGGATGGCGAGGGTGGCGAAACCGGGAATCTTGTTTTCACTCATGCAACATGCCCCTTGGGTTGTGGTCTAGAGCGGTTCATGGTCATAGGGAACCATTTGACCGGGATGATTTTGCGCCGTGGCCAGGCGCGGCTCGCCGGGCGCTGTGGTGCATCGGCCATCAGCCGCAACACCGCCACGGCGCAAAAGAACCCGGCCTTCGGTGGGCCAAATCGGCCCATCGAATCGAACCCCTATAACCATGAACCGCTCTAGAGTTTCCGCAGCGCCACTGTCTCGATGGCGTGGTCCGATCCCTTGGA
>JAUYJB010000044.1 GCA_030688605.1 Hyphomicrobiales bacterium | reverse complement strand
TACATGATGGAGGACCCGCGCAACATCACCGCCTGTACCCATCTGCTGTTCGCGGCGAAGAATGTCGAGCGCATCGGCGACCATGCCACCAACATCGCCGAGATGGTCCATTATCTGGTGCACGGCGAGGCCCTGACCGACCAGCGGCCGAAGGGCGACAAGACCAGCACGACCGCGATCCCCTACCCGGAATCGGACGATTGAGAAGACTTCGATGACGCCGCAAATCCTGATCGTCGAGGACGAAGAGCCGCTCAGGGTGCTGCTGCGCTACAATCTGCAAGCCGAGGGCTATGAAGTCGCGGCGACGGCGCGCGGCGACGAGGCCGAGACTCTGATCGCGGAAGCGCCGCCGGACCTGATCCTTCTCGACTGGATGCTGCCGGGGATCTCCGGCATCGAACTGGGCCGGCGGCTGCGCCGCCGCCCCGAGACCCGCAAGGTACTGGTCATCCTTTTGACGGCGCGCGGCGAGGAGGCGGAGCGCGTCCGCGGCCTCATCACCGGCGCCGACGACTATGTGGTCAAGCCGTTCTCGGTTCCCGAACTGTTGGCCCGCGTGCGCGCCCTGTTGCGCCGGGCCCGTCCCGATCTCGTCGCCGAGACGCTGCGCGCCGGCGACATAGAACTCGACCGGGCGACCCACAGGGTGCGCCGCTCCGGCCGCGAGATATCCCTGGCGCCGACAGAGTACCGCCTGCTCGAATTCCTGATGCAGAACCGGGGACGCGTCTATTCCCGCGCGCAGCTTCTGGACGGCGTGTGGGGCAGCGACGTTTTCGTCGAGGACCGCACCGTCGACGTGCATGTCGGCCGGCTGCGCCGGGCGCTCAGGCGCGGTGGGGCTAAGGACCCGATCCGCACCGTGCGCGGCGCCGGCTACGCATTTGACGAGCCGTTTTGACCGCTAAACCTTACCTGAGAACGCACTCAGACTCGTCGTCGGGGCGCTGTGCATCAACCATCACTACAAGGCGGGGCCTTTGCATCTGCTGTTGCCGCTTAGCACCCAACCCTCGATCCGAAAGCCCCGGCGGCATAGAAAGCGAAATTTGAAACCTGATCTGCAGACCCGGACTGTGGCTTCAATCGCGGCCGAAACGGTCCAACGAATGGCGAGTAGCTCATGGGAAATTTCGCTGCAGAATGGGTCTGGTTTGGCTACCGCCTCGATTCACTCTTGTGGATTTTCAGGTCGTCTGGCGTTGCACTTCACGCTGGAACTCACACAGCCCCAAGACTGCGATAGATCAAATCCGCAAGAAATGGCAGCATCCCTCGTTCCGTTGCGAGCAACATTGACCGGGGGCCGCATGACAACGCCAGACGAAGTCGAGATAAAGCTTGAGCTTGCGCCCGCAAGCCTTCCCCGTCTCAAGAAAATTCCCCTCATCCAACCGATCAAGAAAACGCCCCGGCGGACGACCGAGGTCTCGACCTATTTCGATACGCGCAACCGCGAGCTTCATAAGAAAGGCGTGATGCTGCGCGTACGCCGCATTGGCGACCGTTTCGTCCAAACCATCAAATCCGGCAAGCCAGGGCTGTTCGAGCGCGGCGAGTGGGAAACCGAAATCGCCAGCGACAAGCCGGACCTCGACCTTGCAGCCGGGACCGCGCTGGAGCCGCTGGTGAGCAAGAAGCTGCGCCGCAGGCTCAAGCCGTTGTTCGAGACGCGGGTGCGGCGGACGGTCTATCCGCTCTCCAACGAGGCGCGCTCGATCGCCCTGACGCTCGATCGGGGGACCATCGACAGCGAGGGCCGCTCGGCGCCTCTGTGCGAGATCGAGCTGGAGCTGGAGCGCGGCAACCTTGCCGAACTGTTCGCCGTCGCCCGCGAGCTCGGGCAGGCGCTCCCAGTGCGGCTCGCCTTCAAGAGCAAGTCGGACCGCGGCTACCAGCTGATGGATGGCGAGGAGGGCCTGCCGGTCAAGGCGGCGCCGGTCGATCTCGCCGCCGGCACGACAAAGCGCGATGCCTTCAAGATCATCGGCCGCGCCTGTCTGAAGCAGATCGTCGGCAACGAGGCTGCGCTGCTCAGGGGTGACGCAGAGGGCGTGCATCAGATGCGGGTGGGCCTGCGCCGGCTGCGCGCGGCGATGTCGCTGATATCCGACCTGCTGCGCGACGCGCAGACGGCGGCGATCAAGGCCGAGCTGAAATGGCTGGCGGGTGAGCTTACCGACGCGCGCGAGCTGGAAGTGCTGATGAAGAGCGTCGTCGCGCCGGCGAAGAAGCAGCACGCCAACCGCGACGGCCTGCCGTCGCTGTCGCGGGAGCTTGCCGAGCGGCACGCGGCGGCTTTGGCGCAGGCTCAGAGCGCCGTCTCCTCCCGGCGCTTCCGCGCGCTGACGCTGGAGACCGCCGCCTGGATCGAGATCGGGAATTGGTCGATGCCACAGGAGGATAGCCCCGGCGAGGAGCCGATTGAGATTTCCGCTGCCGAGCAATTGGAGCGGCGCTGGCGCAAGGTGCGCAAGAAGGGCCGCATATTCGCCGAACTCGACGCGCCGAGCCGACACAGGCTGCGCATCCAGGTGAAGAAGCTGCGTTACGCGGCGGAGTTCTTCGCCAAGCTGTTCGAGGGCAGGCGGGCGGCAAAGCGACGAGAAAGATTCCTGCCGGCGTTGGGACGCCTGCAGGACGGCCTGGGCGATCTCAACGACATCGCGGTGCACGAGAATCTGCTCAATTCGATGGGCGTCCGGCGCAAGCGGTCGAGCCTGAGACGCGCCTACGCCGCCGGGCTGCTGACCGGGCACGAGGATGTCCGCCGCGACGCGGCCATGGCCGCCGCGGCAAAGGCCCATGCGGAACTGGCCGGGATCAAGCCGTTCTGGCGCTGACGCCCCTCTGAAGCCCCCCGTCTTTCTATCGTTCCTCTGAGCGATTAAATCTTTCTCAGCCGGCCTTTGCCATGCTGCGGTCTAAATCAATAGAATGCAAGGGGGCGGCGAGGAGCCGATGGACACCCAGCCCACGACAGCCACGAAAGAGAAGGAGGAGCGCGCGCGTTCACGCGCACCGCGCGCCGGACGCGCCCGCCGCCGCGCCCAAGCCGGCGACGCCCGAAAGCTTCGGCCCCGCGCGCTTCGTCAACCGCGAGCTGTCCTGGCTGGAGTTCAACCGCCGGGTGATGGAGGAGGCGCACAATCGCGGCCATCCGCTGCTCGAGCGGCTGCGCTTCCTCTCCATTTCCGCCACCAATTTCGACGAATTCTTCATGGTCCGCGTCGCCGGCCTGCACAGGCCAACACCGCGGCCAGTCCTGGACAAGGCTGTCGCGCTGCGCCGTCAGCACTGGACGGGAAAGCAGATCGCGGCCGAGGCCGGCCTCTCGCCTGCCACCCTTGGCCGGCCGGATGCCGGCCAAGGCTTACGGAAACGGCCGGCCTGTGGATATGATGGACAAGGCTTGCACCTTGCGCACCTCCCCACAGGCTCAACGGCATCAGCAGGACATGACAACCAGGATCCTGGCGGCATGATCAGGCACCGGAATACACCTTAACTGCACCGCCAACCTGTCCAACAAGATGGGACCACCTCACATGCAACAAGTGAATCTGGAGTCACGACTCTAACTCCAGCGATAGCCAGTATTAGGAGGCTTATATCAGATGCGCAGGGCCGATGCGGCCGACTGGCGGTAGGCGAGAGCGGCCGGCACCGCGGCGAGCGCGGCGGCGACCAGGAGCAGGATGACGGCGAGGGCGAAGTCGGCCGCGTTGAAACCGACAGGCAGAATGATGCCGCTTTCTCCGGTGAACCTGTCGGCGATGAACCGCGCGGCGCCGTAGCCGACGAGGAAGCCGGCGGCAACGCCGACGGCAACGAGCGCAAATATCTCCAACCAGACGATCCCAAAAATCGCGGCCTGCGGCGCGCCGAGCGCCCTGAGGGCCCCAATCTGGCGCCGTCTCTGGCCGACGTGAACGATGGCGATCAGCGCAACGGCGGCGGCCACCAGCCCCTGCGAGCCGGCAGCAACCCAGGTCAAAACCTTCCTGGCGTCGCCAAGCGTCGTGTAGAGCCTGGTCAGGACCTCGCCGGGAAAGACGGCGAGCGTCGTGTCAGACCGGTACTCCTGACGCAGCCGGTAGGCATCGGCCACCGTTTTCGGCTTGACGAGGACCGCCGGGATGCCCGGCGTTTCCGCGTTCCACGGGCCGCCCAACGGTTCGGTGGCAGCCGTGCCATGTCCGGCCTCTTCTTCGGTGTGTTCGTCTTCGTCGGCGTCGTGATCCGCATCGTGCATGCCGTGGATCGCCCAAACCGCCTCGATCGGCACGAGGATGGCCCTGTCCCAGGGCGTGCCGGCCGGTGGCGAACGGCCGACGACGGTGTAAGCGAGCTCGGTGTGGGTTTGGCCGCCCGCATCGACGAGGCCGTGCATCGGCTTGATGATGCTGCCCAGCCCGAGACGGACCTCGGAGCCGATGACCGCCTCGCCGAGCGCTGCAAACCGGCGCCCTTCGATTGGGCGGTCGCCGCCCGCAGCGTCCACGAGCGGCAGGGTGGTTCCAACGATCGAATATCCCTCGTACGAGTCGCCGAAGCCGACCGGCGCCGCCCAGACGACCCTCGGGTCCTGCGCCAAGCGCGCGAGAATTTCCCCGGACATCAGCGGCAGCGGCGCCGGCTGAAGAAACACGGACGACAGCACAAGCTGCGTCTCGCTGCCGGCCGCGCCGACGACCAGGTCGAAGCTGTCGGCGGCACGCGCGCTGCCGAGGCGGAGCGCGCGCTCATCGAGGGTCACGGTCACGCCGAGCGCCGTCGCCAGCGCGACGAGCAGGGCGACGACGAGCGATCCCGCCCAAAGCCGCCTGAGGTCGGCCAGAATGAACCGGATCATGCGGCGAGACCCCCCGGTCTGGTGTCATCGACCGGGCGGCCGGCGACCAGCCTGATCCGCCGGTCCATGCGGGCGATGAGCCGCTCGTCGTGCGAGGCAATGACGAGCATTGTACCCTCCTCCATTGCCAGCTCGAAGAGGAGATCGGTGACGGTGGCGGCACTTTCGGGATCGAGACTGGCGGTCGGCTCGTCCCCGACGATCAGCTGTGGTTTTCGCAACAGCGCGCGGGCGACCGCGACCCGCTGCATCTCGCCGCGCGACATCGTCTCGATCGGCTGGCCGTGCTTGCCGAGCCCGACGCGGTCGAGCAGCGCATGGGCGCGAGCCTTCGAGGCGGCGTCAGCGCACCTTCTAAGCCGGGCGGGCAGCAGCACGTTCTCGACAGCCGAGATGCCGGCGAACAGATGGAATTCCTGCATGACGAGGCCGATGGTCTCGGCCCGCCATTGATCGCGCGCCACCTCCGAGAGGCCGGCAATGTTCTCGCCATTCCAAAAGACGCGGCCGCTGCCCGGCTTTTCCAGCCCGGTGATGACGTTGATCAGCGTGGTCTTGCCAGCGCCCGACGGTCCCGTTACTGCGGCGCGTACACCGGCGGCGAAGGCGAGCTGCGGGATCGACAGGACTGGCGCCGGCAGGCCGGCATAGGTCACCGCAATCTCCTCGAGGACGAGGCACGGCCCGGCGCTCTCAGACTGTGTGGAAGACGGCATCGCGGAGACGGAGAAGGCTGACGAAGCCGGTATCGGGATCGGTCCAGGAGCCGTGCTCCAGCACGCCTTCGACCTCGATCGGCCTGTTGAACTGCACGAAGGTCTGGCGGCGGCCGAGATAGACCACGACGATATTGTCCGGCCAGTCAGCATCGGACGAGCAGAACGGGCACAGCGCCATCGGAATCTCGGTCAGCACGAAGAAGCTCGCTTCGGCCTTAAGCGGCGGCGCCATGAATCCGCGCATGA
Organism: Hyphomicrobiales bacterium; assembly: GCA_030688605.1. Taxonomy (NCBI): domain Bacteria; kingdom Pseudomonadati; phylum Pseudomonadota; class Alphaproteobacteria; order Hyphomicrobiales; species Hyphomicrobiales bacterium. The sequence goes on along the minus strand of JAUYJB010000044.1, from coordinate 2,422 downwards.
TCACGGTCTGACCGTCCAGCGACTTGACCTTGTCCGAGAATTCCAGCCCGAGCACGGTGACCTTCGAATAGAGATCATCGAAACGGAGCGCCGCGGGCGTCGCTCCGGCGGGCCCGGGCAAGAGCAGCCCCGCGAGCAGACCGATGGCCTGGCGGCGGGAGATTCGCGACTTCGCTGTCAAAGTGCCAACCTCCTCGGAAGTCTCCAGGCGGGCAACCCAGCCAGCGCCCACAGCTCCCCGGAGCCGCAGGCGACCCCGGAGAGCCCGTGGATTGCGGTCAATCAGCAGAGGCGGTGCGCGGTCCGCCGTTGATGCCGAGCGCCTCGACCATTACACGGAAGGTCTCGGTGTTGTCCATGAACCCGCGGATCATGTCGGAGCCGGGGCCCATCGCGGTCACGACCAGGTCGTCTGCAGTGTGCACGCCGGTGTCGGCATCGCGCGGCAGGTTACCTGGAACGAACGTCGCACCGGGAATATCCTTGTAGGCCTCGTTCGCAACGTACTGCCTGTTCTCGTTCTGGATGGCCGGGGCGAACGTCCCGTCCAGCTTCGGACGCCAGGTTTCGTAGTGATCCGGGTAGTTGTTGAAGAACACGGCGAGCCGCTTCACGACGTCCACCCGGTCGGGGTAGCCGTCGCCGTCCGCGTCCTCATAGGCGGGATAGCCCGCATCGGCATAGATTCCAACCTTGTCGCGCATTTCCTCGCCCGGCTTGTCGTCGTCGATCGTGCCGACGATGGCAAGACCATGGGTGTGGTCGCCGGTGACGATCACCAGCGTATCGCCGCGCTGTTCGGCGAAGCGCTTGGCGATGGCGACCGCCTGGTCGAACATGATGGTGTCGAACACTGCCCGCTCCCAATCGAGAGGATGGGAGTACTTGTCCACCAGGGCGGCCTCGACCGCGAGGAAGAAGCCGTTCGGGTTGCGCGACAGCACCTTGATCGCCGCGTCCGTCATCTCGGTGAGGTCGGGCTGATCAGGAAACTTCTCGACATAGTTGGGACGCAGGAACAGCCGGTCGAGCGCGCCGTCCATGTTGCCGGTATGGAACAGGCCGAGCAGCCTGGTGGTGGCGGGATCATTGACCGCGGCGGTCATCTCTTGTCCCGACGTGGCGAGCCGGAACCCTTGTTGCTGGAACATGTCAACGAGGTTCTTCTCGTCCTTGCGCTTCGAGCCGGGGGTAGACTGGGGTAGAAAATAGGCTGACCCCCCGCCGAGCATCACCTCCGGCTGGAGGTCGTAGAACATCTCGGCGATCTGGGCCTTTTCGGCGCGCCGGCGGGTATGGGCGACCACGGCGGCCGGCGTGGCGTCCTCGAGCTCGGCATCGGAGACGACGCCGACCGCCATGCCGAGGCGACGCTTGACGAGTTCGGCGAGGGTTTCCTGCTTCGGGTCGTCGAGGGTGTCGGGGGTGCGATCGGCATAGACGCCGAGCGCGTTGACGCTCGATTTGTGCCCGGTGTTGTACGCGCTCGCCGAATTGGCCGAGTCGGTGATGATCGAATCGACACCGGACGTTCCAATCAGCCCCATGTGCGGCATGTCGTCCATCGCAAGCACGCCTTTGTACTTACCTTCGGCGATACCCTTGGACATGATGCGCGCCGCGGTGCGATGGGCAATGGAGAGACCGTCGGCGATGAACAGGATCACGTTCTTGGCATGCCGCGTGCCGGAAGTCTGATAGACGTTCCAGGTCACCGTCGCCTTATGGTCGCCCTCGGCGGCTTCCACGACGTAGAGGCCCGGGCGGAGAAGCGAGACGTCGCGAACGATGATCGCGGAAGCGTCAACGCCGTCCTCCTTGGCCACGAAGTCACCCTTGCCGAGGACGTTCGTGAAGTCCTCGCCGTTGACGGTCACCTTCACGTCGTCGGGATTGACAACGCCGTTGAACTCGACCTTGAAGTCGAACCGGCTGCCGGAGAGGATGTCGGCGCGATCGACCGGAAAGATACTCGCGGCCATTGCGGGGCCGACCAGAAACGCGGTTGCCGCCACGCCTGTGAGAAGAAACGTGGTTGCCGCCGAGCGTGTGAGACGAGTGCGCATCGAGAACCTCCTACATCTTGGGATATCCTGCGGAGAGTTAACGCGCGCGCGTGACAGCCCGATGACAGCCCGATGAAGTCAAACCCAGGCACATCCTCGCGCAATCAGTGTTTGGCGCTGTTCAGCCAGAGGTTCAGGGCTCCCCCGCCAAGGAGCTTGTGAAGGAATCGGCGTTTTGTACATGGCTGCAGTGGTCTGGGCAGGGCGTTGTTGGTTTTGATGTCGCCGAATGTGTGTCCGCGGCCGGCTTAGCTGGTCGCGGTGCGCAGGCGATGGGCCGCCATCAGGTTATGGGCGAGGGCGTGCCACAGCGCGACCGCCTGCGCCTTGATGAGGCCGCGGACGTTGATGAAGCC
>JAUYJB010000043.1 GCA_030688605.1 Hyphomicrobiales bacterium | reverse complement strand
GGTCTTTGACGCGCTCACAGGGCTAGGCATTGAGCGGATCGAGATCACCTTCGACGGCTACGGGGATTCCGGCCAGATTGACAATGTCGCCGTCACCGGCGGCAGCGAATCCCTCTCGGGCGACGTGACCGTCACGCGCGTGCCGTGGAACGGCGCGGGCGAGCAACACACGTGCCCGCTCGCCGAGGCGGTCGAAGACCTCTGCTACGGCCTGCTTGAGCAGGAACATGGCGGCTGGCAGGACAATGACGGCGCCTATGGCACGTTCGACCTCGATGTGGAAAAGCGCCTGGTCAGCCTCGAATGCCATGTGCGCTACTCCGCCATTGAAACCTCCCTGCACGATTTCGGGGAGGCGTAAGATGGCGCATCCCTATCACCACGCTCTGTCCAGCGTCCGTAAATGGGGCGGCGTCCCCGCCGACTACCAGCCGATCCATGACTGGTTCGACGCCTCGAAAATGATCGTTGCCGATTTCCGGCACCGGGCGCTCCGCCATCACGCCGAAGGCATCTTCATGGCCGAGACGATCTTCGGGACGACGATCACCAATGCCGACGGCCGCGTCGTTCCCGTCCGCTGGATCGGCGAGCAGCATGTGCGCGAAGATTTGGGGCGCATTCCCTCTTTCGCGGACTGGGTGAAGGCAATCCGGCCCGAGCCGTGGATGGGGCGCGCGCAGCCGCTTGTTCCCGGCGGGGACGCCGATGATTGACGCGAGGCCGCCCTGATTTTCCTGTCTTGCCCATAAACAGCCGCTCATGCGCATCAAATCATCGCAGGGCGGTATTTGTCGCCGCAAATCTTGCGGGCGCGTCAGCGCCCTTCTGTGCCGCCGGACGCGCCGCTAGCGGATGCCGCCTCGCGCGCGGCGATGAAGTCGCACATCTCTTCGGTGGCGCAGCACTGCGCGGCGATTACGGTCGGCCAGCGGCCATGGCCGTCCGGCTTGATCGTGGCCCCGGCCTCTTCGATCAGGTATTTGGCGACATCGACAAAGCTGCGCCCGACCGCAAGGTGAAGCGCGGTCAGGACGGTGCCGGCCTCCGCGCACTCGATATCGGCGCCTTGCTCCAGAGCCTCCCTGACAATCTTCAGGCTGCCGATATAGGCGCCGTAGAGCAGGCTTGAATTCGCGTCCGCGTTGTCCACGCCTTCACTCCTGTTTGATCTCGGCCAAGGTCACGTCGAGTACCACGCCGCCCGCGCCGGTGCGGCCGTCATAGGCCGGCGATGTGACGATGCCGGAAAACTTGCCCGGCCGCGCCGCCGCCTGCCGATCCAGCACGTAGCTTTTCGGGCGGCGGGTCAGCATGTCCCGCAGGTAAGCCGTCACCCCGTGCGCCTGCACGAGCGCGACGCCTTCGAACACATGGTCCTGCCCGGCCTCTTCCCGCAGCTTGCTGGCGCTGCGATCGGGGGTCGTTTCCACCGCCCGCAAATAAGGACGGCCGGCAATCGCCTCGAATGAGATCGCGCCGTAACGCACGGCCGGGTCTTTGACCGGGAGACCCTCGATCGGGGCCAGGTGCGCCGTGACCTCGTAAGCGCCGCAGATGGCGGCGCGCCGGTCGTCATCGGGATCGCACTGCTGGAATCCGGCGAGCGCGTCGCCGAGCGCGATCACCGGATCGCGCTGGCCGGTCTGTTCGGCGAATGCGGTGCAGAGCGCGACGATGTCATTCCCGGCGCGCTCCCTGCCGGCGAGAAAGCGCAGCAGCGCCTGGTCGGTCAGATCGTCCGGCGACCGGTCTGTCCCTGCCGCGATCTGCTGTCTCAGCGCCGCGACACCGATGCCGTGCCGCTCCATATAGTCGTTGAGCGTTCGGCGGATGGCCGCCCATTCCCCATCCAGAGCGACGGCATCAGATCGTTCTTCGCGTACTTCCATTGGTGGTCGCTTCTCCGCTGATGCGGCCACTATAGGTCAATCGGCACGGGGCCGCACCTTTACGCGGCCGGCCAAACCGCGCTGACTCGCGAGCCGGAGAGTGGTACCGGCTTCTTGGTGATTTTCGTCCCGATGGGACAATTTTGGGACAGTGGGGAGCCGATTCCAGCGATCTCCAGAGAGCTATAGAGAACTCAAGTCACTGAAAAATAATAAAAATCTTTGCGCATCAATGCGCTATGATTGCCCTCCGAAGGCAGAGGTCAGAGGTTCGAATCCTCTCGGGTGCGCCAGCTATTTCAAAAACCACGATCGTTTTGACTTTTCGCGCCTGTATTGCGAGAGTAATACGCGGCTGGTGCGAGGCATCGTGGGTTTATTTCGTGGCGAATAATACTTCAGCGGCGGAGAGGGGCGCGGGCGGCCCCGGCAGCATTTCGGTGGTGATCCCGAACCGCAACCACGCCCACTATGTTGCCCGGGCCATCGAGGCCTATGCAGCGCAGACGCGCCTGCCCGACGAGGTCATCGTCATCGACGATGCCTCGGAGGACGACAGCTGGCGGCGGATCGAGGCGCTGGCCGAGCGGCACCACTTCATCCGGCCGCTGCGATCGGCCGAGCACAAGGGCGTCAACAGGACCATCAACCAAGGGCTCAAGATGGCGGGCGGCGGATTCGTGGTCGCGGCGGCGAGCGACGATCTGACCGACCCGGCGTTCCTGGAAAAATGTTCCGGCCTCATGGGCGCGCACCCGGCGGCGGGCTTCTGCTTTTCCGATCCAAGCAGCTTTTCGGCCGAAAGCGGCAGGATGCGCCACCATTCCTTCTTCATTTCCGAGGCGCCCAAATATTTCGGCCCGGACGACATCGAAGCCCTGTTGCGCAAGGCGGCCTTCACCTTTCCGACCAATTCGCTGTTCTTCCGGCGCGAAGCGCTGGCCGGCATCGGCGGCTTCATTCCCGCGCTCGAGTGGCATGCCGACTGGTTCGCGGCCCACGCCTTGGCGCTGCGCTTTGGTGCCTGCTACATCCCGGAAAATCTCGCCTTCTTTCAGGTCAGCGCCAGTTCCTATTCGTCACGCGCCTTCGCGAGCTGGGAGGGGCATACGGAGGTGATTGGCCGTTTCCTGGATCTCATCGCCTGCGACTTTGCCGATGTCGGGGAACGGCTGAAGCGGGCCGGCGTGATCCCGGAATATAATGTGCGGCTCATCCCGCTTCTCATGACCCACCCGGCGCGGTCGAAGATTCTGAGCCCGCGCCTCATCGCCCGCATCCTTATCCGCCATGCCTGGCAGCGCCTCATGCCGCTCATGCCGTGGCGGCTGCGGCGCAAGGTCCGGCCGATCGTCATGGCGCTGCGCGGGCGGTAGAGCCGCGCTCAACCGTGCGCGCGCCACCAGGCGACGGCGTCGCGTATCCCGCCCTCAAGCGGAATCCGAGACCTAAAGCCGACCTCCTCGGTGAGGCGGCGCACGTCGGCGACGAGCCGATGCGGATCGTGCGGCCGGGCCGGCAAGGCGCCGAAAGCGATCTCCGCCGAGGGCGCGGCGGCGCGGATGAGCTCGATGACGCGGCGCACGGCAACGCCCTCGCCGCTGGCGATATTGACCGGCCCCTCGACATCGCTTGTCGCAAGCGCGGCGAAGGCGGCGCCTGCGTCCCGCACGTCGAGGAAATCGCGGATCTGGCGCCCTTCGGTGGTCTCGGGGCGCCGGCCGGCGAGGAGCGCGCGGGTTACCTGAGGGACCAGCCGCTCGGGCCGTTCGGCCTCGCCATAGGGAAAGAAGACGAGCCCCCAGGCGGCCGACAGGCCGGCAATGGGCGCGTAGCGCTCGAGTGCCATGTGGAAGGCGCGCTTTGAGGCGGCATAAAGCGTCAGCGGCGCGAAGCGGGCGCGGCGTTCGGCGATCGGCTTCAGAACGATGTCCGGATCGGTCCAGTCATATTCGGCGCAGGTGCCCGCCGACACGACGCGCCTGCCGCCTGCGGCGCGAAACGCGCGGACCAGCCGCAGCGAGGCTTCGAGCCACTCAAGGTTGGCGTCGGAATGCCAATAGCCCGGCTTGACGTCCCAGGCCAAATGGATGAGCGTCCGCGCCTCCGTCTCCTTGACGACGCGCTCCACATCATCCGGCCGCAACAGGTCGCAGGAGCGCCAGTCGATGCGCGCGTCCGCCACCGCGCGTCCCGCCGACTTCGCGTGCCGGCAAAGCGCGATCACCTTGTGCCCGCGCGCGGCGAGCGCCGCCACGACATGGCGGCCGATAAAGCCGCTCGCCCCGGTGACGAGCAGTGTCTGCCTGGACCCCTGCACGGTCACACCGCCGCCGCCTCCACGGCGAAAGCGGGGAAACGCGCGATCTCGGCCTCGCACGCCGCGCGCGCCGGGACCCCCTCGCGCCAGGCCCGGTACCAGGCGGCGGTCGCGGCGATGGCGCTCTTTCCCGAATGCAGGGGCCGCCAGCCGAGCGCCGTTTCCGCCAGCGACGCGTCGAGCTCAAGGGCGGGGGCCTCGAACCTCTTATCCTGCATCGCCGGCAGCCAGGGCTCCGCGCACAGGCCGAAGCCCGCGGAGAGTTGCTCGGCGACCTCGCGCACGCGCATCGGGGCTGCGTCCCGCGGCCCGAAATTGAGCGCCCTTGGCACATGGCCGGGATCGTCGTGGAGCCTTTGCGCGTAGATGAGATAGCCGCGCAGCACGTCGAGAACGTTCTGCCAGGGGCGGGTGGCCTCGGGATAGCGAAGCATCACCGGCTTGCCCGCCTGCATCGCCCGCACGCAGTCGGGGATGAGCCTGTCCGCAGCCCAGTCGCCGCCGCCGACGACGTTGCCGGCCCGCGCCGTGGCGATGGCCGGCCCGCCGGGAAAGCTGGCCGCAAAGCTGGCCGCGGCGAACTCCGCGCAGGCTTTCGACGCGCTATAGGGATCGCGGCCGCCGAGCCGGTCCTGTTCGGCGAACGGGCGGCCGTCGTCCTGATTGTCGTAGACCTTGTCGCTGGTGACGATGAGCGCCGCCCGGCAGGACGGCGCGCGCCTGAGGGCCTGGAGGAAATTGACGGCGCCCATCACATTGGTCTGAAACGTCGTCACCGGATCGGCATAGGCGCGGCGGACCAGCGACTGGGCGGCCATGTGAAGGACGATCTCGGGATCGAACGCGGCCATCGCGGCGCCGAGGCGGTCAAGGTCGCGGATATCGGCAAGGATGCTCTCATGGCCGCGCCACGGGGCGCAGAGCGCATAGAGGCTCGGATCGGTGTCGGGCGGCAGCGCATAACCCACGGCCTCAGCGTCGAAACGCTCCAGGAGCAGCATGAGCCAGGCGCCCTTGAAGCCGGTATGGCCGGTCACCAGCACCCGCCGGCCGCGCCTGCCCGGATGAACCGATTTGGCCCATCAAATTGATCCCCTATAACCATGAACCGCTCTAAAGTGACGCGCGGTCGATGAAGCGCGGCTCGGGCAGGGGAATGAGGAACCGGCCGCCGGCCTCGAGATAGTCGCGCTGCTGGGCGATGATCTCGTCGGCGAAATTCCAGGTCAAAAGCAGAACGCAGTCGGGCCTTCGCTCACGCAGGGCCGACGGCGCAAGGATCGGGATGTGCTGTCCTGGCATATGGCGGCCCTGCTTCAGGGGATTGCGGTCGACGGCAAAGGCGATGGTCTCCGGCCCGAGCTTGAGCGTGTTGACAAGGGTGCTGCCCTTGGCCGAGGCGCCATAGGCGGCAAGGGTGGCGCCCGCGGCCTTCAACGCGTCGAGCTCGCTCTTAAGCCGCGCGCTGAGACGCCCGACCCGGCGGGCGAAGGATTGGTAATAGGCGGGCGAGGCAAGGCCGCTGCGCCGCTCTTCGTCGAGGATCTTGCGCACCGCCGGCTTCGCCCGGCTCCCCTCAAGGCCGAGCACATAGCGCAGCGATCCGCCATGGATCGGAACATGCTCGACGTCGATCAGCTTAAGCCCGTTGCGTGCCGCGAGCGCCGCGAAGGAGGTCGCCCCGAAATAGCTGAAATGCTCGTGATACACGGTGTCGAACTGAAGCCCGTCGACGAGGTCGCGGACATAGGGCGCCTCGATGACGGCGATCCCATCGGGCTTCAGCACCCGCGCCACGCCACGCAGAAACGGGTTGGGGTCGGGCACGTGGGCGATGACGTTGTGGGCATGGAAGACGTCGCAGCGAACGCCCCGTCGGGCAAGCCCTGCCGCATACCCGTCGTCGAAAAAGGCGATGTCGGTGGGAATCCCGCGCTCGCGCAACGCGATCTCGGCGATGTTCGCCGCCGGCTCTATGCCGAGAACGGGAATGCCGCGCTCACGGTAATATTGCAGCAGATAGCCGTCATTGCTGGCCGCCTCGACGACCAGGCTGTCGCGGTTTAGCCGGCGTTCGGCGATCAGCCGCTCGACCAGAAGGCGCACATGGGCGAGCATCGAATCGGCGAAAGAGGAGCGGTAGACATAGTCGCTGAACAGCCGCTCCGGCGGCACCGTCTCGTCGATCTGCATGAGTGCGCAGGCGGGGCAGAAGACGAGGTTGAGGCGGAACCGCTCCTGGGCGGCGTTGGGGTCCAACGGAAGCTCGTTGGCGAGCGGTTGGCAGCCGAGATCGAGAACGTCCACCAGCTCGTTGCCGCCGCAGGACCTGCACCGTTTCATCGTCGCGTCAGGCCGCAAATGCGGGTTTGCCGGAAAGCACGATATCGGCCGCCTCGGCAAGATCGCGGGCGACCTCGTCGGGGTCCAGCGCCGGCGTCTCGGCATAGCCGCGGTCGATGAACACCGTCCGGCAGCCGGCCCGGCGCCCGGCGCCGACGTCGCGCCAGCGGTCGCCGATCATGACGCTTGCGCGAAGATCGATGCCCCAGCGCGCCGCCGCCTCGATCAGCATGCCGGGGCCGGGCTTGTACCGCCAGCCGCCATTGACCGAGGTGCAGACGATGATGTCGTCAAGCGGCATCGCCGCCAGCAGCAGTTCGTGCATCCGGTTCATCAGCGCCTCGGAAACGATGCCGCGGCCGACATCCTTCTGGTTGGTGACGACGATGGTGAGATAGCCTGCTTCGCTGAGCCGCCGCACCGCCGCCGGCGCCTCGACCAGGATCTCGAATTCCTCCAGGCATGTCGGCGCGTAGGGGCGCCCGCCGCGCACCACGGCCCGGTTCAACACCCCGTCGCGGTCGAGAAAGATCGCCCTTCTGAGCGCACCCGCCATGAACCGCTCTAGACCCGGAACCGCTCTTGCCCCCCGCCAGCCGGCGATCGGCTACGGCCCGCCGCGTCCAACATAATCGGAATATGCTCGTATAACGTGTAACCATTGCCCGGGTCAAACGGAAACGGCGCGGCGGCCAGCCGCAAACGGGTACACGTTATGATTGCAGAATGCCGCCTCAGGTGACGATCGCGCCGCCGTCCACGGCGATGGTCTGGGCGGTGACGAAGTCGCTCTGCGAGGAGGCAAGGAAGATCAGCGCGCCGACGAGGTCGGCCGGCGTTTCCGCGCGCGGCATGGCCCGGGTGGCGATGGTGCGCTCGGCGGTGCTGAGATGATGCGGGTTCTTGAGCACGCTCTCGCTTTCGGTCAGCCCGGGCGACAGCGTGTTGACGTTGACCCCGTGCGGCCCGACCTCGCGGGCGAGCGAACGGGTGAGGCCGAGGATCGCCCCCTTCGACGAGACATAGGCCAGCATGTTGGGCACGCCCTTGTGCGCGGTGCCGGAGCCGATATTGATGATCTTGCCCGATTTCGCCCGCACCATGTGCGGGGCCACATGCTTGCACATCAAGAACACCCCGCGGACATTGACCGCCATCACCTGGTCCCACAGGTCCACCGAAATCTCGTCATAGGGCTGTTTCGGCATGTCGGCGAACAGGGCGGCATTGTTGACCAGAATGTCGATGCGCTTGAACCGCGCGATGACCGCTTCGACCAGCGCCTTGACGTCGGATTCGCGGGTCACGTCGGTCAATTTGCTCATCGTCTCGACGCCGTATTCGGCGGCCAGCGTTCTTGCGGTTGCCGGTGCCTCCTCGGCGATGTCGGCGATGACGACGGCCGCGCCCTCACGCGCCAGCGCGGTCGAAAAGGCCTTTCCGATGCTACGGCCGCCGCCGGTGACCAATGCGACCTTCCCGTCCAACAGGCCCATGCGCCTCTCCTTCTAGCTCCTTGCGGCGCTCGCAGCGCCCCGTTCCTCGGCGATTTTGGCCTCGATGCGCTCGCGCAAATCCCGCCGCAGGATTTTCCCCGCCGGACTGATGGGGAATGCGTCGACGATCTCGAGCCGCTCCGGCAGCTTGAACTTGGCGATCTCGCGCTTGAGAAGAAAGTCGCAAAGCTCCTTCAAGCTCAGCGTCTCGCCCTCGGCGAGAATCGCGTAGGCGCAGGCCTTCTCGCCGAAAATCTCGTCGGGCATGGCGACGACGCAGACATTGCGCACCTTGGGGTGGGCAAGGATATGGTCCTCGACCTCGTCGCAGCTGATCTTCTCGCCGCCGCGATTGACCAGGTCCTTCTTGCGCCCCTCGGTATAGACATAGCGGCCGATCTTCCGCACCACGTCGCCCATGCGGTAGAAGCCGTCATCGGTGAAGCCCTTGTCGTTGGCCTCCGGGTTGTCGTAATAGCCGCGGATCGTGTAGGGGCCGCGGGTGACGAGCTCGCCCGGCGTGCCGTCCGGCACTTCGTTGCCCGCATCGTCGACGACCTTGATCTCGTCGTCCTCGCACACCGGCGCGCCGGAGCTCTGCTCGATGATCTCGTCGGGATCGTTAAGCCGGGTCATGTTCAACAGCCCCTCGGCGGTGCCGTAGACCTCCTGATAGACGCAGCCGAAGCGGGCGCGCACCCGCCGGCGCAATTCCGGCGGCAGGCGGGCGCCGCCGCTCTGGATCAGGCGGAGCGAGGAAAGGTCGTATTGCCCGCGCTCGGGCGCCTCGAGCCAGGTTGCGACCAGCGGCACGGCGGTCGCCGTCGCGGTGACGCGCTCGCGCTCGATGACGGGAAAGACGTCGGCCGCCCGCGGCCCCGGCGCCACCACCACCTTGCCGCCATAGGCGAAGATGGCGAGGATGCCCGGCGAGGCGAGGGTGAAATTGTGCCCCATGGGCAGCACGGCGAGGAACACGGTCTTGGGCGAGAAGCCGGCGAGCCGGCCGCTCAGCTTGCAGTTGCAGACATAGTCGTTGTGGGTGCGCGGGATCAGCTTGGGCAGCGCCGTGGTGCCGCCCGACAGCAGCATCAGCGCCACCTCGGCGGGGTCCGGGCTGAGCCGCGCAAGGGTGGTGCGGACCGCCTCCGCGTCGGCCGGCGCCGCCAGCAGGTCGGCCAGAGACGTCTGGCCGGGGCCCGCCTCGCCCGACACGAAGACATGGCCGAGACGCGGATACTCCTTGCGCACCTCGTCGGCCATGTCGCGATAGTCGAAATCCTTGACGCGGTCGGGGACGACATAGCCGACGGCGCCGGAGCGGGCGACGAAATGGCGGATCTCGGTGCGCCGGTGCGGCGGCAGCGCCATCACCGGGATGACGCCGATGCGCACCAGCGCAAAGAAGGCGAGGACGAAGTCGATGCCGTTTCCAAGCTGCAGGACGACGCGGTCGAGGGGCTTCAGCCCGGCCTCGTGCAACCGATAGGCGAGGCGGTCGATGCGCCGGCCGAGCCCCGCGTAGGTCAGGCGCTCATCGCCCGAGACCAGCACCTCGGCGTCGGGCGTCTCGGCGATCCGCGCATCCAGCATCTGCCCGAGCGTGATGTCTTCCCAATAGCCTTTTTGCCGGTAGCTCGCGGCCAGCTCCTCCGGCCAGGGCACGCATCCTTCAAGCAAGACGGCCTCCCATTATCGTGCGCCGCCGAACGCCTTGGCGCGCTCGCGCAGCAGGAATTTCTGGATCTTTCCGGTCACCGTGCGCGGCATCTCGTCGATGATCTCGAGCCGCTCCGGCCAATAATTCTTGGCAACCCCCTCGCTTGCAAGATGCCGTTTCAGCCCTTCCAGATCGAGGCTCGCGCCGTCGACCAGATGCACGAAACAGCAGGCCCGCTCGCCGAGCCGCGGATCGGGCATGGCGACCACCGCCGCGTCGAGCACATCCTTGAGCCGGTAGACGGCGTTCTCGACCTCGACGACGGGGATGTTCTCGCCGCCGCGGATGATGATGTCCTTCTTGCGGCCGGTGATGCGGACATAGCCTTCCTCGTCCATGCGCGCCAGGTCGCCGGTGTCGAACCAGCCGTCCTTGTCGACATCGTAGAGGTCGGGTCGCTTCAGATAGCCGATGAACAGGGCCGGCCCGCGAAACTCGAAGGTGCCCTCGACGCCGCGCGCCACCTCCTTCCGGTTCCGATCGACGATGCGCACCTCCTCGCCGGGCAGCGCATGGCCGTCGCTTTCCAAGACCTTGTAGCCGGAAAGCTCGGTGCAGGTCAGGATGCCGCATTCGGTCATGCCCCAGCCGCTGACGACGGTGACCTTCAGTTTCTCCTGGGCGGCGGCGACGACCGGCGGTGGGATCGGCGCGCCCGAGGTGACGAACAGGCGGAAGGCGTCGAGGCTGGCTTCCTCGATGCCGGGAAGGTGCGCCAGGTCGGCGAGGAACGGGGTGGCCGCGAAGGTGTAGGTAACGCCGTGGGTCGTGATCAAGTCACGCGCGGTCTCGGAGTTCCAGACATCCTGCAGCACCATCGGCACGCCGATGATGAGCGCCACCAGGCCGCCATATTCGTAGCCCGCCTGATGGGCGAGCGGCGAGGGCATGAACACCACGTCCCGATCGCCGAGCCGCATCCGCTCGATGAATGTGAGGGTGGTGCCGATCAGCGTGTTGGAGGTATGCACGACGCCCTTCGGCTCGCCGGTGGTGCCGGAGGTGAACAGCAATTGGGTGGGGTCGTTCGGCTCGGTCTCGGCGCCGCGAATCTTGCCGGGCGCGGGCGCGGCCAGGCATCGCGCCTCGAAGGAATGTTCGCCCTTACCGCCGATGAGCAGCACATGCTTGAGCGTCCCGACCTCCCGCTGCAGCTCGCGGGCGAGCGCCGCGTGGTCGAAGCTCCTGAAGCGCGTAGGCGCGATCAGCACCTTGGCCTCGGAGTGGGCCAGCATGAAGGCAAGCTCGCGGCGGCGGAAGATCGGCATCAGCGGGTTGTTGACCGCGCCCAATCGCGTGCAGGCGAGGATGAGCGCCGGGAACTGCCACCAATTGGGAAGCTGATAGGCGACGACGTCGCCCTTTTTTACGCCGAGCGCCTTCAACCCGGCGACAATCCTTGAAACCTTCTCGTCGAGTTCGGCAAAGGTCAGGGTGGTGGGGGCGCCGTCCTGCGAGCGGTAAGCAATCACCGCGACGGCATCGGACCGTTCGGCGACCCAGCGGTCGAAATAATCGGTGATGACGCGGTCGGGCCAAATGCCGCGCCGCTCTTCCAGCTCGCACCGCCGGCCGTCGAGAAACGTCCCCTCCATCGACCCCCTCGCGCGTCTTACGCCGATGCGCGCCGCCCGCTCTTGCCTTCCAGAAACGCGCGCACGCGCTTTTGCGTTTCCGGGTCGGCGAACAGCGCGTTTGTTCCGGTCAGTTCGCGCTCGAACCCGTCCGGCGACATATGGACCGCAGCCTCGATACAGTGCTTGCAGTAGCCGAGCGCCGGCCCCGACAGTCCAGCCAGGGATCTTGCCTGTTTGTCGGTGAAGGCGGCGATTTCCGCCGCCGGCACCGCCCAATGGGCAAGCCCGATGCGTTCGGCCTCCTTGCCGTCGACGATTTCGCCGCCGAGAATCAGCCGCTTGGCCGTGGCGACGCCGCAGACGCGGGTCAGGCGCTGGGTCCCGCCGGCGCCGGGCAGAAGGCCGAGCCGGACCTCGGGCAGGCCGACCTTGGCCTCATCGGCGATAATGCGGAAATCGCAGGAAAGCGCGAGCTCCAGGCCGCCCCCCAGCGCCGGGCCGCAGACCTCGGCGATCGAGACCGCCGGCATCGCCTCGAGCCGCCGATAGACCTCCTGGATGCGGCGCACGAAGGCGATCATGTCGGCGCGGCCCTCTTCGGTGGCGAAACGCTCGCGCATCAGCTTGAGGTCGGCGCCGCCGCAGAAGCTCGCCTGGTCGGAGCGTATCACCAGCACATGCACCTTCGCGTCGGCGTCGACCTCGTCCACGATCTCGGAGAGCCGGTCGAGCCACTCCTCGTTGATGGCATTGACCGGCGGCCGCGACAGGGTGGCGACGGCGTAACCGTCGCGGGTCTCCAGAGAAATCACTTCCTTGCCTCCCTTGCTCCTCATGCGGGTGCCGCCGGCATGGGTCCTGGCGGTGCGACCCAACGAGCTTCCTCGCCGGCCTCCTCGGCATACGCCCCGCCGGCTCCAGCGCCTAACAGTCTGCGCACGGCGGGCCCGACCGGCCGGCCCATGCATCTCCAAAATGCGCGCCGCCGGTCCCTGCGCCCTTCAATTTGCCCGCCGCCGGCACGTGCCGCCCGCGTTTTGCCATTGACACCCGAACTCCGGCTTCATTCAACCCCCTCTCACTCCGGAGTGTCGTTGAATGAGCATTCATTCACCGGCATTTTAGCCGTCGGGAACGGCAACGGGCAACGGTTTTTTCCCGCAGCCGCGCGGTGGTTCCCGACAAAGCGGAAGAAATCCCAGCCGAAGCCGATGGCCGCGACATATCGCCGTTGCCGTGGCGCCATATTCCTTCCGGCTGACGGGGAGGGTGGACTGGTGGATCTAGGCTTTCCCCCTAATCCGTCATCCCGGACAAGCGACGGCCGGGGCGGTCCCTCTTACGGCGTCGTCACCCGCCGGCTCGACCCGCGGGTCCATGATGAGAGGCCGCCGATACCTTTGGACCGTGTGAAATCGCGGCAGGACCGCATGGATTGCCGGGTCGGGCCCGGCAACGGCAAAGGAGGGAGGGCAGGGCTTCGATCAACCCTCATTCGTCGTCACCCGGCTTGACCGGGTGACCCAGTATCCGCCGAGCCCGATCATTGACGCTGGAGGTTACTGGATCCCGGCTCTCCGCTCCGCTTCGGCCGGGATGACCAGAGGAGGGAAGCCCCAAACCAAACTTCCCCTCCCCCTTGACGGGGGAGGGATGTACAGGCTTGGCGGGCCGCAGGCGAGCTTAGCCGAAGCTGGGTGGGGGTGAGCGGAGCAGCCGCTTCTTGTGCTGCCGGACTCGCGTTTCGGCCCACTCGCCTTGACCCCCCTCCCTGCCGCCCTCGCCGGCGCTCCGGCGCCCGGCCTCCCCCGCAAGGGGGGAGGCGAGGAAGGCAACGCCCTTGCCCCATCTTAACCTTCCGTTAACCGGCAACAATTTTTTCCGGCAAAGTTATCGCCGCTCTCCGGAGCGCCCTTAGACTCGGACGCATCTTCTTCCGTGCGGGGGCGTGGTCCGGATCCGACACCGCCCACGGGGAGAGGAGCGGCGCCTCCGGCGGGTCTGCATTTATTGAGTCGGCGCGGCCGCCCGGGGAGGGCGTCCAGGGGCCGCTCGTCCCGCACTATGGCGGGGCTGCCCGTGGGCGAAGCTTGCCCTCCTGCTCTTTAACGGTGTGAACAGGACTGCGGTCAACGAACCGCTCTAGATCGTTCGTTTGAGCGCCAGCCGCTGCGCCGGCTTGAAACCGCAATGTTCCAGAAAGGAGGTCAGCGGGTAATTGTTCCAGACGACCTCGGTGCGCACCCGCTCGACCTGAAGCGCCATCAGGTTGACCATCAGCTGCGACATCATCGCCGTACCGACGGCCTGGCGGGTGCTCGTCGGGTCGACGCCGATCGTGTCGATGACGGCCTCCGGGTCGGTGCGGCCGAACTCGCCGAAATCGACCCGTGCCATGATGAAGCCGACCGGGCGTCCGTCCTGCTCGGCGACGAGGGAAACCCGCACGCCGGTCTCGTCCATGGTTTCGGCGAGCTTGTGCTCGTAATAGGCGCGCCGTTCGCGGCCGGTGATGCGCCGGTCGATGGCGATCAGCGCGTTAAGGTCCTCCGCGCGCATCGAACGCACCGGCAGCCTGTCGCGCGACAGCGCCTCGAAATCGTCGATGGCGGGCTGGGAATAGTCGATCTCGGCCGCCTCGTCGGCGCGGGGCGGAATGCGCGGTCCGGGATTCGCCATGGCCTGCGGTCTCCTTGTCGTCCGGCGCCTACCAGTCGGCCGGGTGGCTGACGTCACGCGACAGCACCAGCCACGGCGCCAGCTCGAATCCCGCCGCTTCGAGGAAGCCGAGCAGCTCGTGGCTGGTCCAGTCGGTCTGGGTGCGCACCTCGCGGATGTTCTTCTCGCGCATGGCTTCGTCGATCCGCGTCAACAGCGCCTGGCCGATGCCCTGGCCCTGCGCCGCAGGCTCCACGCCGATGGCGTCGAGCACCGCGATCTCATCGGCCGTGCCGTATTCGCCGGCGAGAATGCGGACCAAGGCGAAGCCCTTGAGCGCGCCATTGTCGGCGGCGCCGACATAGACGAACCGTTTCGGGTCCTTGGCCGCGGCGGCGAAGCGGCGTTCGAAGAAGCCGTTGCGCGCCCGTCCCGCGGTCGCCGTGTCGATGGCGATGACGGCTTCGAGATCCGCCGCTTCGAGCGGCCGGACGATCATTTCGTTGGTCTTGCTTGCCATGGGGTTCGGCCTCCCGGAGCCGGCGCTGCCTGCTACCGGCTCATAGCGTAAGCGGTGCTGAGCTCGGCGTCTTGATCCTCGTCAATAATGTCGTCGAGAACCGGCAACAGGCCCATTTCCTCCTTCTGGATATGGGCGATCATGCGCTCGACGAACTCGCCGGCGAGGCGGCGGAACTCGGCCCAGCTCTCGGCGTTGAAGCCGTTCTCGCGGGCGGCGCGGGCGAGCGCCACCAGCCGCTCGCCGATCGGCAGCACGACGCGATGCTCTTCGGTCAGCAATTCGCCGATGCCGCCGTCTCCCCTCTCCTCGAGGCGCGGGAACAGCGAGCCCTCCTCGAAGGCGAAATGGGATTTGATCTCCGCCTCCACGGAGCTTGCGATGTCGCGCAGAAGTTTGGCGACCTCCGGGTCGGCGGCGTCCGGCGGGTTGCCCGGCCGGTGCGCCACGATGCGGTCTTCCATCCGGTTGATGAGGGCGATGGTCGCCAGATGCTCGTCGTGCAGGGTGCGAGTGATGTGTCGCGCGAAGTCCATGAGGCTTACCTTGCGTTGAAGCGGTTCAAATAACTAATTCGGTACTATAATACGGATTAATCGACGAGGCAACCGGCCGGAGCGGCTCGAACGGCGGCAAATTGTCCTTTCCCTGAGCCTTTTCTTTGTGCGTGGACACATGTTACCGCGCGGCGGGCCGGCTGCGGGTGCCGCTCTTAAGGCGAGGTGTCGAGCAGGTCGGCGAGAGCGGCGCGGATATCCTCCGGGCTGAACGGCTTTCGCACGCGCGGCGCTTCCTCCAGGATCGCTTCGGCCATTGCCAAGCGTCCATAGCCGGTGACCATCACGAAGGGGATATTGCGCTCTTTGAGTGCCTCGGCGACCGGCGTTACCCGGCTGCCCCGAAGATTGGCGTCGAGCAGCGCCGCGTCCGGCGCGTCTTTGCCGAGCAGGGCCATTGCCGTTTCGATCGACGATGCCGGGCCGAGGACGACGGCGCCGAGATCCTCCACGATCGATTGCAGATCGAGCGCGAGAAGCAGCTCATCCTCGACGATCAGGATATTTTTTCCGGCAATGTCGGGCTTCGCTTCGGCCAACGTCATTACACTACTTCGTTTCTGGAACTTGCCGCCGCATGGGCGACCGTTCCACCGATACCGCAATTCACTCAAGCGGAAACGCCAGCGCGCAAACGAGTCCGTCCGGCCTGTACTGAAGATCGATCTCGCCCGCGAGCTCATAGGGACACAGTGTTTCGATCAATCGCGTCCCGTACCCCTTGCGCCTCGGCTGTCTGACCCTCGGTCCGCCGCTTTCCCGCCATTCAAGTCGGATCCAGCGGGCGCCGTCGCGCTGCTCCACCGACCACCGCATGCGGACCCTGCCGGTGGGAACGGACAGGGCCCCATACTTGACCGCATTGGTGCATAATTCGTGAATTGTCAGGTTGAGCGCCATGGCGTGGTCCGGGGCCAGGATCACGCGCTCGCCGTCCATGTCGACGCGGAAGGCATCGATCGCGCAGCCGTCGAACGTCTCCCGCACCAGCTCTTCGATATCGGCGCTGGTCCATTCGCTTGCGAACAGGCGCCCGTGAGAGCGCGCCACCGTGCGGATGCGGCCGTGAAACGCCTCGCCAAAATCCTTCAGCGAACGGCTCTTGGCAAGGGTCTGGGAGGCCATGGAATCGACCAGCGCGAGCAGATTCTTGACCCTGTGGCTCAACTCGCTCATCAGCATCTGCTGGCGTTCCTGCGCCTCTTTGCGCTCGGTAATGTCCTCGATCACGAGCAGGATCAGGTTGCGTCGCCCGATCCGGCGTGCATTGAGCAGCATGATCCGCTCTGCGATTTGCGCGAACTCATGCCGCATCTCGAAGTCATCGATGCTTCTTTCCCTCGGAAGAATATCCTCCAGCAACGTCCGCAACGGCGGAATGTTCCATTCTCCCTCGCCGAGATCGTAAATCGGCTGGCCGATCGTTCCCTCCACGGTGGTGCGGAACGTGCGAAGGAAGGCGGGATTGACCTTCTCCACCGCCAGCGATTCGTTCAGCACCAGGACAGGCTGCCGGAGGCTGGCGATCACCGCCTCGGCAAGCGAGTCGCCATACGGGCAGCGAGTGTCCCGGCGGTTCTCATGGTCCATCGATCAATTCTGTCACGAATCCGGCGGCAAGGCACAGCGGCGGCGATCTTAGGCCGGCGGGGCGGCGGTGAAGAACAGCCGCCGCGTGAGCGGGAAGGCAAAGGCCGCGAAGGCGACGCTGCCGATAAGGCCTGCAACCGCGCCGAGGCGGACGGCAAGAGCAAGGTCGAGCGCGATGCCGGCGGCAATGAGGATCAGCGCCGCGACGTGGCAGAGCGCGTGGATGCGCAAGGGAAGCGCCGGCGTAAGCTCGGAGACGAGCGGCGGCTTGCCGTCGACCTTGACGGCGTGCATGGAGGCGAGAAACGGCATGATGCGCTGCAGGATGGCCAGTAGGAAGGTCAAAAGCCAGCCCCACAGGGCGAGGAAGCCGGCTAGCGTCGCCCCGCGGTCTCCGGCAAGCCCGAAGCTGGCGGCAAGCGCGATTGCGAGACTGACCGGGAGCAACGCCCAGGAAAGCCGCACCAGCACGAAGGAGAGGCCCAGTCGCTTGCGCAGCCGCCGGCGCCAGACCCAGCCCATGGTCCACAGATAGACGCCCGAGCCCGCAAGCGCCAGCGCCGCGCCGGCCGCGAACAGCACCGACTTGTCGAACAGCGCGCCGGCCACCGCGAAGCCGATCGCGCCCGCCCACAGGACGAAGCCCGCCTTGCCGATGGTGCGCGGCGGCGCCGGCGACAGGGCGAACATCGGCACCAGGATGTGGCTGAAGCCTATCGCCAGCATGCCCATGAAGCCGAACACGGCGAGAACGACATGGGCCAAAGCGATGCCGGCATGATCGGGCAGGAAGGCGAGGTCGAAATCGAACACCAGGGCAAGTCCGGCGAGCACCAGCGCGACGAGCGAGACGGTGGCGAGCCAGCCATAGGCCGCGACCAGTGGCAGGTTCCTGGCGCGGCGCAGATTGTCGGCGAGAAGGTCCGCCAGCAGCAGCATGCCGAAGCCGGCGAACGCCCCGCCCCATGCCATCAGGGTCACATCGTAGCTCGCCATGCCGTGGACCAGCACCGGCACGGCGGGGACGTAGAGCCAGAAGCCGAGGCGGATCGGCCAGGAGGTCGGCATCGGCTGTCGGGTGGCGACGGGGAGCATCTGCAAGGCCGCGCCGATGGCCACCGTCGCGAACACGCCGAGGGTCAGAAAATGCAGGGCGCCGAGCGTCGGCCCGAGTCCTCCCGCATGGTTGAGCGCCTCTCCGGCCGCGAGCAGAAGGGCGAACCACATCAGGATGTGGAAGACGATGCCGGCGAGAAAGAAGCGGAACGGGATCGAGACCGGCAACAGCCGGCTCTTGGCGCCGCCGAGAAAGGCCGCGCCGAGACTCATTCGGCCTCTTCGTCCCGGTCGAGGCGCAGGCGGACCTCGCCTGGCTCGCCGGCGATCTGCGCCCAGCGCCAGCCGCGCTCGGCCAGCTCCGGATAGAGATAGACCGGCTCGCGCTCGTGGTGGACGATGACCGGGCCGCCGACGGCGGGCGTTTCGATCAGCGAGATAATGGCGTGCATCGGCTCGGGCGGCTCCAGGCCGCGCACATCGATGTGCCAGACCTCCGCCTCGCTCCAGATTCGCGCCGCCTTGGCTCCGTTCGCCGCCGCTTCGGCTTCAGCTGCGGCGCGGCGGCGGAAATGGATGCGCCAATGGCCGGGCGCCAGCTCCTCGGCATGGTCCTCGAAGCCCATGTGCGACAACATGCGGCGCAGCGGCGCGGGGTCGAACGGCGCCTCGACGATCAGCGTTCCGCCGGCGGCGATCCCCTCGGCAAGATCGATGAGCGGCCGCAGCGGCTCCTCGCCGCGCGCGATCATCGGCCTTGCGTCGAGGCGCTTGGCCGCGCCGGCGTCGGTGACCCATTTGGGCGGTTTGCGCTTGAAGAGCTTAGCCTTAAGCGCCATCACCGCTCGAAAAGTGCATGCGCTTGGCGCCGCGCCAAGGCTGCGGCGATGCGCCGGCGTCCAAACGGGGAAACGATTGTGGTGCGCATCGGCGAGACCTGTTTCTGGACCAGGTCGCCGAGCTTTTCGAGCGCCGCCTCGTCGAGCGGCCCGCCGACCAGCTCTTCGGTGCCCGCGACCAGGAACGGGCGCGAGTTGGTGCCGGTCACGGCGACGGCGAGGCTTTCCACCGCCGTGCCCTTGCGGGTCAAGGCGACGGCGACGCCGGCGAGCGGAAAGTCGATGGCCCCGCGCACGCGCATCTTTTCATAGCTTGCCGGGCGAACCTTGGCCGGCAGATGCACGGCGGTGACGAACTCGCCCCTCTGCAACGCCAGATAGTTCTGGCCGTCGGTGCCGTAAAGCTCGGGCAGCGGCACCTGCCTCGTTCCCTCCGCGCCGGCAATCCCGACCTTGGCGCCGAACACCAGCAGCACCGGGGCGAGATCGCCGCTGAAGGCCGCGTGGCAATAGGTGCTCTTCGGCGCTACATGGCAGACCGTACCCTGGTATTTGAGGCAGTAATTGTTGGATTGGCGCCACCATTCGCTCTGATTGTAGAAGACGCATCGCGTGTCGATGCACAGATTGCCGCCCACCGTGCCGGCGTTGCGGTGGCCGGGTCCGGCGATCGAGGAGGCCGCGGTAACGAGCGCGGGATAGCTCTTTGCGATGTCCTTGTTCTCGGCCAATTCGGTCAGCGTGACGCCGGCGCCGATGCGCGTTCCGGTCTTGGAGCGAACGATCTTCTTGAGCGCTTCGATGCCGGTCAGGTCGACCAGCACGGCGGGATCGCCGAGCCCGCGGCGCACATTGGGGATCAGGTCGGTGCCGCCGGATATAAACCGCGCGCGCTCGTTTTCCAGATGCGCGGCGATGGCTTCCTGCTCGCTTTTTGGGCGCAGCACCCGGAATTCGGGAAGAACTTCGGTCATGCGGCGGTTTTCCTCGCCTTTTCGACGCGGTCGCGGTGCTGCTTGCGGGCCAGCGCCTCGACCATCAGGTCGGGCGTCACCGGAAGCTCGGTGACGCGCAGTCCGGTGGCGTTGGCGACGGCGGCCGTGAGCGCCGGCAGAAAAGCCGCAAGCGCCCCCTCGCTCGCCTCCTTGGCGCCGAACGGGCCGTTAGGGTCGATGCTCTCGACGATGTAGGTCTCGATCGGCGGCGATTCGACGATGGTCGGCACGCGGTAGTCGAGCATGTTGCCGTGCAGCGGCAGGCAACCGTGGAAGCGGGTACCCTCGCTCAGCGCCTGGCCGAGGCCCATCCACACGGCGCCCTGGATCTGACCCTCGACGGCGAGCGGGTTGATGGCGTAGCCGCAGTCCTGCGCCGCCCAGACTTTTTCGACGCGCACCTGGCCGGTGTCCTGGTCGACCTCGACCTCTGCCACCACGGCGGCGTAGCTGAAGCCCATGGTCGAGCCGACGGCGCCGCCGCGATGCTTGCCGCCCTGGAACTCCTTCGGCACCGTGAAGGTGCCCTTGACGGTGATGGTGCCGGTGTCGACCAGCGCCTCCCTGACCACCTCCTTGAAGCTGAGGCCGGGGTCCTGGCTGCCGGAGACGCGATAGGTCTCGACATCGACCTCGATATCCTCGGGCTTGGCGTCGAGCTTGGCGGCCGCGGCGGCGACAAGAATGCTATTGAGATTCTTTGCCGCGTCGATGGCCGCGTTGCCGACCATATAGGTGACGCGCGAGGAATAGGAGCCGTTGTCCTTCGGCGTGATGGCGCTGTCATTGGCGATGACGCGGATGCGGCCCATGTCGAGCTTGCATACCTCGGCGACGGCCAGCGTGACGATGGTCGAGGAGCCCTGGCCGATATCGGACGCGCCGGTGAGGATGGTCACGCCGCCGTCGAAGTCGAGCTTGACGTTGACGGTGGCATGCGGCTCGCCGGTCCAGTTGACCGGCTTGGCGGCGCCGCTGACATAATGCGAACAGGCCATGCCGAGGCCGCGCCCGGGCGGCAGTTTGCCGATGCGCTTTTTCCAGTCGCTCGCGGCCTCGACCTTGTCGAGGCACTCGGGCAGGCCGTAGCTCGTGACCTTCAGCCCGTTCATGGTCTCGGTCGGCGCCGTCAGCAGGTTCTGGCGCCGCACTTCGAACGGGTCGAGCTCCAGTTCGATCGCCATCTCGTCGAGCAGCGATTCGAACGCATAGCGCATATCGACCGTGCCGTGCCCGCGCATGGCGCCGCAGGGCGGGCGGTTGGCGTAGACGCGGTAGCCGTCATATTTGGTCGCCGGAATGTCGTAGATCGCGTGCATCAGGTTGCCGGAATACAGCACCGTGACGATGCCGTAGCCGCCATAGGCGCCGCCGATCTGAACGACCTCGCATTCGGCCGCGGTAATGCGGCCTTCCTTGGTGAGGCCGATCTTCACCTTGATGTCGGTCTCGGGGCGGCCGCGATGGGTCAGGATGGTTTCCTCGCGGCTCATATGCAACGCCACCTTGCCCTTGGCCGCGCGCGCCAGCAGGCCCGCGATCAGCTCGAAGTTCAGCGTTTCGCTGCGATGGCCGAAGCCGCCGCCGACAAACGGCTTGATGACCCGGATCCTCGAGGAATCCATGTCCATGCAGCGGGCCAGCATCAGGTGGACGTAATAGGGCACCTGGGTACAGGTCTTCAGGATCAGCTCCTCGCGCTCGACGTCATATTCGGCAAGGCACGCATTCGGCTCCATCTGCATATGCGTGACCTCGGCGCAGTGATAGCTGTTTTCGCGCACCAGATCGGCGGTTTCGAAGCCGGCCGGGACATCGCCGAAACTGTCATGAACCTCGCGTTCGAGATTGCCGGGCTTGTTGTCGTGCAACAGCACCGCGTCGGGCGCGCGCGCCTCGGCGACGGTCTGGTATTCGGGAAGCTCGCGCACCTTCATCTTGATCAGCGACAGCGCCTTCTTGGCGGTGCGCAGATTGGCGGCGGCAACGGCGGCGACCGGTTCGCCGCGATAGCGGACGCGGTCGCGGGCCATGCAGTATTCGTTCATGGCGACCGGCAGGACGCCGTAGGTCTCGGCGCAATCCTCGCCGGTGACGATGGCGATGACGCCGTTAAGCGCCCGCGCGGCGGAAAGATCGAGCTCGAGGATCTCCGCATGGGCGTAGGGGCTGCGGTAAATGGCGCCGGCATAGGCGTCGGCGAAGGGCAGGTCGGCGGAATATTTCGCCCGGCCGGTGACCTTCTCGATGCCGTCAACGAGCGGCGACGGCTTGCCGACGACGTGGCTCGGCTTCTTGGCGATCTTTTCGGCGATATTCATGAGGCTGTCTCCGCGGCCGCCATCTCGACCGCCTCGATAATCTTCACATAGCCGGTGCAGCGGCAGATATTGCCGCCGAGCGCGGTTTGGATCTCCTCGCGGGTCGGCTTGGGATTGCGGCGCAGCAGCGCTTCGGAGGACATGATCATGCCCGGCGTGCAGTAGCCGCACTGGGAGCCGAGCTTTTCGTGGAAGCCGCGCTGAACGGCCGACATGCGCCCGTTCCTGGCCAGCGACTCGATGGTCTCGACGCGCTTTCCCTCGGCGCTTGCGGCCAGCGTGATGCACGACATGTACGGCTTGCCGTCGATCAGCACCGTGCAGGCGCCGCATTCGCCCCCGTCGCAGCCCTGCTTGGTTCCGGTCAGGCCGATGGTCTCGCGCAGATATTCGACCAGCAGCAGATTGTCGGGCACGAGATCCTGACGATCGCGGCCGTTCAGATTGACGCTGAGGATGCGTTTGCTGAGCATGTCTTCCTTCCTTGCCTAGGCCCGAAGAGGCGCGTGGCGAACCGGGCGCTCATGGCATTGAGTGTCCCGCTTCCGGCACACGCACGGCATCTCGCCCTAAAAGAATAAACGAGACCGCGGCTTTGCGTAATAGCCGTGATGGCCGCAAGCGCGATACTCTTTCGCCAAATCGCGGCACATTTACCGCTTCGCGGGCCACCCCGGCTGAACCGAGGCCCCGGACCGGCCGGTGCCGCGCACCGGCATGTGCCGCACCGCCAAGCCCTGCACGTGGGCGAGCTTGCGGACGATATTCACCTTAGCATACCAACCTCCGAGCAGCGCGCAAAGCGCCGCCAGACCCATGCCGAACCCGTGCGCAAGCGGCCAGGCGAGCGCCAGAACGGCGAAAAACAGCGGTGCTGCGAGGCCAAGGACCCAAATCGTCCTGTCGATCTCGCCGAGACGGTTCACGACCGCGGTGGGCGCCCGCCCGTCGCGCAGCCGGTCGCGGTAGATGCGGTAGGCGCCGGCGCGCAGGACGAGGAGGACGATCAGCGCGGTGCCCAAGGGGACCGATACCGTCCTCATGGCCAGCAGGAAGAGGAGCAGCACGGCCGTTCCCTCGGCGAGCCCGGTGGCCATGACGAGCGGCACGATGGCGCCGTCGCGCCAAGCCGGAATGCCGCGAGATGCCTGCAGCATTCTTGCCTGACAGAACAGGAAGGCGAGGGCGAACAGCGCCGCCAACCAGAGAAACAGGGGCGAAGGCCGCAGGATCGCCGCAAGCGCGGTCGCGAACAGCGCCGCCGCCGCATAGGCCTCGCGCGACATCCAGGACGTGAACGGGTTGCGGTAGACGTTGAGAAAGCGCCAAGGCTTGCCGATTTCGAGCCACACCAGAAACAGCCCGCAAGCGATGAAACCAAGCGCGGAAACCATCGGAATGGTCGGCGCAAGACCGAGGAAACTTGCGGCAAGCGCGGTCATGATCACCAGTCCGGAGCCGGTGCCGCCGAAGGTGAAATTGCCGGCCGCGCGCCAATCCCAATAGCTCTGAATGACCGGTTTGATCGAGAACATCGCTCTTCAATCCCACAAATAGTAGAAGCCGGGGTCGGTCCCGAGCTCCTCGTGCATCCGGAAGTGCTTGTGATCCTTGATCAATTTCGAGACGTTGCTGTCCGGGTCCTCGATGTCGCCGAAGTGCAGCGCATCGGCGATGCAGGAATTGACGCAGGCCGGCGTCGCGTCCGCGTCGATGCCTGGCGTCAGTCCCTTGGCGCAGCCATCATCGATTCGGTCGGCGCAAAAGTTACATTTCTGCGAGACCCCGAGCTGGCGCTCGTCGAATTGCGCGGCCTCCGCCTCCGTCGGCTCGTCCCCATAGGCGAATTCGGCTTTATCGACCTTGTAGCGGGCCTGATAGGGGCAGGCGACCGAGCAATAGGCGCAGCCGATGCACAGGTCCCAGTCGATGGTGACGATGCCGTCGGGGCGCTGGCGGGTGGCGGTCGACGGGCACACGCTCATGCAGGGCGGATCTGCGCAATGCATGCAGCCGACCGGCATGAAGGCGCGCTGGACGTCTGGATATTCGCCGACCTCGACGTCGATGACCCGGCGCCACTGCACGCCAGGCGGCGTCGCGTTGGTGTGGCGGCAGGCGGCCGTGCAGGTCTGGCAGCCGACGCAGCGGCGCAGATCGGCGACCATGACATAGCGGGTCATGGGGCTGCTCCGAGCCGGCGCACGGCGACCCGCACCACGTCGGAGCTAGAGCCGGTGGCGTCGGTCAGCTTCAGCGACATCGGCGTGACTGTGTTCATGCTCGGGGTGGCGAGGTCCTTGGCATAGGGTGTTTTCCAATGGTCGAACTGGCCGATCATCAACAGCGTGTCGGGGCGGATGCCCTGGCGCAGGATCGCCCGGCCCTTGGTCGCGCGCAGCGACGAGCGCACCTCGATGAGGTCGCCTTCGGCGATGCCGAGTGCGTCGGCCTTGCCGGCATTGATGACGACGCCGCCATGGCCGGCGACATTGTCGGCGACCTCCTTGACGATCTGGATGGCCGCGTTGCCGCCCCAGGCATATTGCATGCTGCGCGAGGTCACGAGCCAGAACGGGAAATCCTCGCCGCCGCCGGCTTCGCGCGCCGCATCGATCCAGATCGCCGGGAAATCCTTCCACGCCGGCAGCGCCTGATACTCGGTGAGCTGGGTATCCCACCAGTCGATGCCGTGCTCGTGCAGGCGATCGGCGAGCTCCGCGCCGACGCGCTTGAGGCGCTCCTGATAGGGCATTTCGAAGCGCAGGCCGAGCTCGACCATGCGCGGGTAGAGATACCAGTTGGTCTGGGAGAAGGGGACGACCTTCAGGCCGTGCTCGCGATACCAGTCGAGGCCGTCGGTTTCCTTGCCGCCGGTCAGTTCGGCGCTCGCCGCGCGGCAGATCGCGTCCCAGATTTCCTCGCGCGAATGGCTCTTACCGGTGTCGAGGGAGAAATCGTAATTATCGCCCGTCAGCCTGACCACGGTGTTGCCGCGGTTGAGGCGGTCATTATAGGGCTCCAGCAGCCCGCAGCGCTCGGCAAGCTCGGTGGCGATATCGGTGAAGTCGCGCGACTGGCCGCGTGCCGCAATCGCCGCTTGGCGCAAGGCGTAGCCGTGATAGTGCCAGAACTGCTCGATATATTTGGTGCCGCCGATGCGGATGAGTTGGGTGCTCTCGATGTCGACGCAGTCGGGCAGCAGGATGTCCGCCATGTGGTTGGTCTCGTCCATCGTGAAGGCGAAGGCGACGATGAACGGAAAGCGGGCGATCTTCTGCGCAACGCCGGGCGCGTCCCAGGCGGAAATCGCCGGATTGGTGCGGTAGATGAACCACAGGTCGGGCTGGGTGGGCTTGGGAAGGTTCTTGGGCGGCGCGTCCTGGAACATCCAGGCCAGATGCGTCGGCCCGAGCGCCTGGCTCCAGGCGGAATTGCCGGCGAGCGGCACCAGCGTGCGATAGGCGTTGCGGATGTTGGGTCGGGCGTGCCAATTCGCCTTGTCGGTGGGGTTCATCGGATAGTCGAGGAAGCCGTCGGGGCTCGGCGCGACGCTTTCCCAGCGCTCGCCGAGCGGGCGGTTGAGCCTGACCGTGGTGCCGAGCGTCCCGCCGGGCACTTCCAGCGCGCCGACGAGGCAGGCGAGCAGCGTGCGCGCCCAGCAGCATTCATAGCCGCCCCAGCCATTGTTGACGGTCTTGCCGAGCGTCACCGCGACCGGGCGGAAGGGCAGCTCCTGCCCGTTGATTTCGATGGTTTCGCCGACACAGGCATTCTCGAGATATTCGTTGGCGATCCGGCGGATGGTCTCGGCCGGCACGTCGCAGATCCCGGCTGCCCATTCCGGCGAGCACGTGGCGAGGTGATCGACGAGATGGGCGAAGGCCGGGCGCACCGCGATGTCTGCGTGATCGACGGTCTCGCCGTCCGGTCCGACCTCGATGCCGCTGACCTTGAATTCACCTTCAAGTGCTGCGTCCGTGTCCGGCGTGTCGAAGGCAACGGCGCGGTTCGATTTCAAATCCCACAGCAGCGGCTTTTTCGAGGCCTTGTCGCGCAGGAAGTACCCGCCCGGGGCGATCAGATAGGGCGATCCGGTGCGCTCCCTGAGGAAGGCCACGTCGAGAGCGTCGCGCGGATGCTCGTGCAGCGCTACGTGGATCATGGCGTACATGAAGGCGGGATCGGTCTTCGGCCTGATCGGCACCCATTCGGCGGAGCAGGCGGCGGTCACCGACATCGCCGGCTCGATTTGCACCCGCTTCATGCCGCGGTCCCGCGCGTTGGCGTGACGCCAGACGCCGCACACCCCGCCGCTCGCCTCGATATTGGCGCCGAAGGAGACGTTGTAGCGGGTCAGCGGCGTGTCTGCGCAGACGGTGAAGGCGCGGTGCCACAACTCGCCGTAAAGGTGCTCCGAATGGGTGCACTTGACGCCCTGGCCGGAGCCGATGCCGTAATCGACCGCTCCCCAGGCGGCGAGGAAGGCGGGAAAGGTGCCCATATAGGATTGCGGGGTGCCGCCGCCGCCGAAAGTCGCGGCGACGCGCGGATAGCCGGATTCATCGAGCAGGCCGCGCGCGCGGATGTCGTTGAGCCGGCGGGCGACCTCCTCCATCGCCTCGTCCCATGTGATGGGCACGAAGCCGGGGTCTTCGTTGCGGCCCTTTTTCGGGTTGGTGCGGCGCATCGGCGTCAGCACGCGGTTCGGATGGTAGGCCTTCTGCACCAGGCCGTAGGCCTTGACACAGATCTTGCCGCCGCCCGGATGCACCTCGGCGGCGTCCAGATTGGGCTCCACGGACGTGGCGACGCCGTCGCGGACATTGACCTTCAGCAGGTCGGGACCGGCGACGCACTGGTAGCAGTAGGTCGCAAGCTTCTTGTCGGTGGGTCGGGCGGCCGCGGTCATGTGGCGGCCCTCGCCTTGTTCGCCTTGGCGGCGCGAAAGGTGATTACCCGCAGCTCGTCGACAATGATCCGCTGCATCGTTCCCTGGCCGGGCTCGAGCGTCTTCTTCATCGTGCGAAACGTCCTCCTTCGGCGCCGCGCCGGCGGACCGACGATGTCAGGAAAAATTATAACACAGAATCTACCGATTATTTGAAAAAACCGTATCATATTCGATGCCCGTCCGATGTCGCGCCGGGGTTTTTCGCGGCCGGTGGGTGAGAAAATTTGGATAATGGTACGAAAATGCCGATATAATAGCGCGAATCTCGGGCGCCCCGAAAAACCGGCCGGCGCGCCGACAGGATCAGGAGCGATGAGCGACGGCAAGCAAGCATTCCGCATCCGCGCGGCCGTGCCGAGTGACGCGGAGGCGTTGATCCGGCTCGACGAGTGGGTCACCGGCATGCGCAAGACGGAATACTGGCACGATCTCTTCAAGCGCCTTCACGCGCGCCCGCCGGCGGATCTGTTCATCTTTCTGGCCGAGCCGGAAGGGACCGCGGCGGCCGGCGGGCACGTCCTCGGCTTCGTTATCGGCGAAGTGCGGGCGTGGGAATTCGGCTCGGCGCAGTGCGGCTGGGTGTTCGCCATCGCCGTCGATCCCACCGCCCGCGAGTCCGGCGTCGGCGAGGCTCTGCTGGCGCACATATCGGAGA
Source organism: Hyphomicrobiales bacterium (assembly GCA_030688605.1). NCBI lineage: Bacteria > Pseudomonadati > Pseudomonadota > Alphaproteobacteria > Hyphomicrobiales > Hyphomicrobiales bacterium. The sequence continues at coordinate 9,872 of JAUYJB010000043.1, read as the reverse complement.
GTTTCAAGTCCGTCGGCGTGCACACCGTGCGAACCATGATTTCCCGCCACAACCATCTTCTGATGTCGTTCTTCCGCGGCGAGGGCATGACCGCGGGCCCCTATCTGCAGCTCGAAAAGGAGCTCGACTGAGGATGTCGGAATGAAACTGCAAACCGCAAGCCGCATCGCCATCTATGCCATCTTGGAGTTGGCGCGCGATCCGACCCGGCAGCTCTCCGCCGCTGAGATCGGCGAGACATACGGGGTTTCCGTCCATCACCTCGCCAAGGTGCTCAACACGCTGGTTCGCGCCGGGCTCGTCCGCTCGGTGCGCGGCGCCGGCGGCGGCTATCTGTTCGCCGGCAACGTCAAGCGCACCACCCTGTTCGACGTCATCAGCCTGTTCGAGCCGGACAAGGTCACGGAGCGCGGCAGCCGGCGCGAGGACAAGACCCCGATCGGCATGGCGCTGCAGGCGATTTTCGACGAGATCGACGACATCTCCGGCGCGACGCTGAATTCGGTGACGTTGGCGACCATGATCAAGCTGATCGAGCAGGGGCGCTACGGCATGGTGCCCGAGCCGATCAGCCAGACCGCCTGACTATTCGCGCGCGGTCACCCGCGTGCCCTCGGTGACGCGGTCGCTCGGATAGACGATGACCGTCTCCCCGGGTGCCAGACCATCCCGGACCTCGGCGTACTCGTCGTTCATGTGGTCGATATCGACGGCGCGGCGCTCAGCCCGCCCATCCTTTGCCACGAACACCGTCCACCGTCCGGCGTCGCGGAACAAGGCGCTGATCGGCACGCGGACAATGTCGGCGAGGTCGGCGACGACGATGCGGGTCTCGACCCGGTAGCCATGGCCGAGCCCCTGGGCCAGCGCCCTTCCCGAATCGATTTCGATACGCACATTGACCCGCTGCTCCTCGACGCCGAGCGCCGAGACCTTGGTGAAGGCGTAGGGCTCGATACGCGAGACGCGGCCTTCCAGTTCTCCCGGCCGGCCCCAATTCTCGATCAAGGCCCGGGCGCCGGAGGCAAGCTTGACGGCGTCGGTGGAGAGCAGGTCGACGACAACCTCGAGTTTGTCGGCAGCGCCGATCTCGAGCAGCGGCGCGCCGGCCTCGACCACCATCTCGCTTTCCTGCAGCACCCGCAGCACCTGCCCCGAAACCGGCGAGCGCACCTCGACACAGCAGGTCGATCGCTCCCGCAGCACGCGGTCGTCGTCGGGTTGCATCAAGGCCGCGCGGGCCTGCTCCACCTCGGCCAGACGCACCGAAACATTGGCGATGGCCGTTTCATGCGCGGCCTCGAAGGTGTGCACCTCCATCTCCGCGCGGTCGAGGGCGGCCTGGGACACCGCGCCGCGGGCCGCCAATTCCTGCGAGCGCTTGAGCTGCGTGCGGGCGAAATCGAGCTCGGCCTTGGCCTTGTTGCGCTCGGCGCGGGAAAGCGCCAGCGCCGCCTCGGCGGCCTTGACCGCGGCCTCGAGCCGCGAGCGGGTGCGCGCGTCGAGCGGCGCCGGATCGGCCTCGCGGATCTGGGCGATGACGGTGTCGTTGGCGAAGACCTTGTCGCCGGCGTGAATCTCGATGCGGCCGAGGCGCCCATGCACGGGTGCGGATATCGTATAGACGTCCTCGACCTTGACCTGGCCGGTGCCGCTGACCGTCACCATCAGCGGCCCGCGGGCGATCGTCTGCATATCGACCTGAACGGGCTGCGGCCAGAACGCCACCACCAGTCCGGCGGCAAGCAGGCCGGCGCCGAGAAGCCAGACGATCGACCGTTTGAAGCTTCTGTTCATGGCGCGCTCACTCCCGCGTCTTGAGCACGGCGACGAGATCGAGCCGGCCGACGCGCCGCGCGACCACGAAGCCGGATATGACCGCAGAGACCACCACGACCAGCACCGCCATGCCGTAGGTGCGGCCGACGACGATGAAGGGAATGGAGTACACCTCGGTCTCATAGGCCGAGGCGAGCATGCCCGCCAGCGCCCAGCCGACAAGGCAGCCGATCGGCAGCGCCAGCAGCGTCAAGAGCGCGATCTCGCCGACCAGGATCGCCGCCGCCTCCGCGTGCGAATAGCCGAGCACCATCAGGCTGGCGAGCTCGCGGCCGCGCTCGCTCAGCGACACGCGCGCGGCGTTATAGACGACGCCAAGCGCGATCAGCGCCGCGAAGCCCATATTGAACAGGGTCATGATGGTGACGTTCTCCTCGATGGTCGTGCGCAGCTCGTCGCGTGCGGTGGCCAGGCGCGAGACGCCTGCAACGAGCGGGGTCTGCTTGAGGCGGTCGTAGATGTCCCGAAGCCGGTCGCCGTCGATGGCCAGCCGCGCGCTGGAGACGCGCGGCCCCTCGCCGAGATAGGTCTCAAGGGCTGTTGTGTCCATGAAGGCGCTGCTGCCGACATACTGTTCGACCAGCCGCACCACCGGAACGTCGAACTGCGGGCGGGTGTCCTGCAACACCTCGATACGCACGATGTCGCCGGGCTCAGCGTCGATCAGGCTGGCCAGCTTGCGCGACATGGCCATCCCCCGCGGCGGCGCGTAGATCGGGTGCAGGTCGGAATCGAGCAGTTGGGCGAGCCGCGAGTCCGGGTCGACGCCGATCACCGCCTCGCGCCGCGACAGATGGCCGTGGCGGATGCGGGCCGCGACCGCATGGGCGCCCTCGGCGTGCAGAACGCCGGGGATGGTGGCAAGCTCCTGCAAGGCCCGCGGCGGCACCGGGTGGTTGAAGCTTACCGTCAGGTCCTGGCGCTGGGCGCGGTTGAACTCGATGTCGATCATCAGGTCCATGGCGTCGAGCATGAAGGCGCTGGAAACATACAAGGCGACGGCAAGCGCGGTGCTGGCGACCGTCAGGCCGGAGCGCAGCGGCCAGCGCACGATATGGCGCAGGATCATCCGCGAGGTGCCGGAAAACAGGCCGGCCATGCCGATGCGCTCGATGACCGTCGGCCGGTAACGCGCCGGCGCCGGCGGTCGCATCGCCACGGCCGGGGGCAGCCGGGCCGCGCGCAGCGCCGGAACGGCGACGCCAGCGAGCGCCGTCGCCATCGCCACCAGCGCCCCGGTGGCGAAGACTTCGGGGCTGAGGACGAAGGTCAGAAACGGAAACCGGAAGAAGTGGACATACATGCCGGTGACCTGGGCGCCGAACCAGATGCCGGCGGCCGAGCCGATGGCGATCCCGATCAACGAAATGGCGAGCGTGAATTTGGCGTAGTGCCAGGCCACCGCGCCGTCGCTGTATCCGAACGCCTTGAGCAGGCCGATCTCCTGGCGTTCGGTATCGATCAGCCGCGACATGGCGATGTGCAACAGGAACATGGCCACGGCGAGAAAGATGGACGGCACCCAGCGGACCATGAGCTCGAGCTGGTCGAGCTCGCCGGACAGGTACCAGTTGGAGATCTGGTCGCGGCGCGAATAGGCGCCGGTGCCGCCATAAGGTGCGAGCGCCCGGTCGAGCGCCGCGCCGACCGCCGCCTCGTCGGCGCCGAGCGAAAGCGTCATGGCGACGTCGTTGAAGGCGCCGTCCATATTGTAGGCGGCGGCAAGCGCCGGGCGCTGCATCCACATGACCCCGAAGCGCTTATTGTCGGGGATGATGGCGCCCGGATCGATGGCGTAGACATATTCCGGCGACAGCGCGACGCCGACGAGAACGAGGTTCTCGTGCCGGCCGTTGATGAGGGCGGCGAGGTGGGCCCCCGGCTCCAGGCGATGGGCCTCGGCGAAGGCTTCCGATGCGATCACCTCGTCGTTGTGGCCCGGGTGCGGCATGCGTCCGCGGCGCAGCACGAGCTGGTTGAGCTTCTGCTCTTCGCTCGCCGGAAGCGACACCAGGCGGCCGGACACCGGCTCCGGAAAATCCTTAATCTCGATGATCGCGCGGCCGACGATGCGGTGCTCCAGAAGGCTTACGCCGGGGATCAACGCCAGACTTTCGGCGAGCGACACCGGGGCGCGGGTCAAGCCTGAGAAGACGTCGGCAAAGCGATAGCGCTCATAATAGGCCGCGCGGGTCTCGATCAGCGAGCGCGCGACGCCGTAGGCCATGACCAGCAGGGCGACGCCTGAGGCGATGACCAGCGCAATGGCGAGCGCCTGGGCCCAGATGCGCAGGAGATCGCGGAACAGCTTCTTGTTCAGCGCCGTCATGCCCTCACCAGGAGATCGTCGCCGGCGCCGCGCGCGCGCGGTTTTCGTCGATGGCGGCGATGCGGCCGTCGGCGAATTGCACCACCCGGTCGGCCATGGCGCCGATGGCGGCATTGTGGGTGATCACGGCGACGGTGGTCGAAAGCTCGGCATTGGCCGCCGCGATGGCTTCCAGAACCACCACGCCGGTCTTCGAATCGAGCGCGCCGGTGGGCTCGTCGCAGAGCAGCACCTCGGGGCGCTTGGCGATGGCGCGGGCGATCGCTACGCGTTGCTGCTCGCCGCCGGAAAGCTGCGCCGGGAAATGATCCAGCCGTTCGCCGAGGCCGACCAGATGCAGCGCCTCTTCCGGCGGCATCGGCTGCGGCGCGATCTCAGTCACCACGGCGACGTTCTCGCGCGCCGTCAGGCTCGGTATCAGATTGTAGAACTGGAACACGAAGCCGACATGCTCGCGCCGAAAGCGGGTCAGCTCGCGCGGGCCCATATCCGTCAACGAGCGGTCGTGAAAGAAGACCTCGCCGCTGGTCGCCTCGTCGAGGCCGCCGACGATGTTGAGGAAGGTCGACTTGCCCGATCCCGACGGCCCGAGCATAACGACGATCTCGCCTGCGGCGATGTCGAGGTCGATGCCGCGGATGGCGTGCACTGCGGCGGCGCCCTCGCCATAGACCTTGGTCAGGCCGCGGATCCTGAAGAGGGGCGAGACATCGGGGGCGAGCGCGCGCCCGCGGGCAGCCTTTGCGCACATGACCCTGCAAAGATCGGGGCCGCGGCCGGCAATGGCAAGCCCTTGCGCGGCAAGGCGCGGGAAGATACCGAGGTGACGGAAATTGCTCAAGGAGCGCGCGTCGATGGCGGAAAGGAACGAATTGCGGGGCATATTCGCGGCGGTGCTGACCCCGCTCGATGCCGAGCTCAGGCCCGACGTCGAGCGATTTGCGGCGCATTGCCGCTGGCTCTTGGATAATGGCTGCGATGGCCTGGCGCCGCTCGGCACCACGGGAGAAGCGAATTCGCTTGCCATTTCCGACCGCATGGCGCTGATCGAAGGCGCGGCCGAGGCCGGCCTGCCGATGGAGCGCATGATCTTCGGCACCGGAACGCCGGCGCTGCACGATACGGTGGCGCTGAGCCGCGCGGCGCTTGAGGCCGGCGCCGGCGGGCTGCTTCTCCTGCCGCCCTTCTATTACAAGAACCCGAGCGAGGATGGGCTGTTCGCCGCCTTCGCCGGGCTTGCCGATCGGATCGGCGATCTTGCTTCGCGCATCTATCTCTATCACTTCCCGCAGACGAGCGCGGTTCCGATCACGCTCTCTCTGACCGCGCGGCTCAGAGAGGCCTTTCCCGGCATCTTCGTCGGCATGAAGGATTCTTCCGGCGACTTCCCCAACACCAAGGCCTTCATTACTGCCTTTCCCGGCTTCGACGTCTTTTCCGGCTCTGAGGAATTCCTGCTCGACAATCTCAAGGCCAGCGGCACGGGGTGCATCTCGGCCACCACCAACGTCACCGCGCGTCTGGCAAGCCGCGTCCTGAAGGCCTGGAGGGCCGGCGACGCGGCGGCGGCCGAAGAAGCCCAACAGACCGCGACCCGCGCGCGGCGGGTTATCTCGCAGTATCCCACGATCCCCGCCCTCAAGGCCATTGTTGCACGCGCGCGCGGCGATCGGGCCTGGCTCAACATGCTGCCGCCGCAGCGGCCTCTCGACACCGCGCAGACCGATGCGCTCTTCGCGGCGCTGGCCCCCATCGACGGGTTTTCGGAGTTCCGTCCGCTCTAGATCGCCGGCTCACACCGCGATCGAGTGGCGCGCCTGGCTCGCCTTCAGATAGGCGTCGAAGGCCGAACAGATGGTGCGCACGAAGGGCCGGCCGCGCTCGGTGACGGCAAAGCCGTCGCGGCCCAGCTCGATAAGGCCATCGCGGGCAAAGGCCGACAGCGGCTCTTCGGCCTCCGCGCGCAGATCGGCGGCGGGGCCGATGCGGCGCTCGATCTGCGACCAGGACAGGCTCATGTCGCACATCAGCCGTTCGATCAGATGGGCACGGCGCAGATCGTCTCTGGTGAAGCGATAGCCGCGCGCCGTTGCCAGCCCGGCCTCGTCGACCCGGCGCAGATAGTCGGGGATCGGCACCTGGTTCTGGACGAACCCCTGCGGCAGCCGTCCGATGGCCGAGGCGCCGAAGCCGAGCAGCGCGTCGGCGGTGTCGGTGGTGTAGCCCTGGAAATTGCGCCGCAGGGTCCCGCGCGCTGCGGCCAGCGCCAGCGGGTCGTCGGCGCGGGCGAAATGATCGAGGCCGATGCGCCGATAGCCGGCATCGACCAGCAGGCGGGCGGCGAAATCGGCTTGCGAGAAGCGCTCCTCGACGCTCGGCAGCGAAGATTCCGGGATCATCAGCTGATGCCGCTTCATCCACGGCACATGGGCATAGCCGAAAAGCGCGATACGGTCCGGCGCAAGCGACAGAACCTTGTCGATGGTGCTGGCGATGCCGGCGGGCGTCTGCTTCGGCAGGCCGTACATCAGGTCAACATTGATGGCTCCGATACCGCGGACGCGCAGGCCCACGATCACGGCGCGCGTCTCCTCGAAAGGCTGCACCCGGTTGATGGCCTCCTGCACCTCGGCATTGAAATCCTGTACGCCGATGCTGGCCCGCGTCACCCCGGCGGCGGCCAGCGCGTCGAGCTGCTCGGCCCTCAGGTCCCGCGGGTCGATCTCGACCGCGAATTCGGCCGCGTCGTCGATGCTGAAGCCCGAGCGCAGCGCTTCGGCAAGCGCCCCTATGTCCGCGCCCCTGAGGATCGTCGGCGAACCGCCGCCCCAATGGATGTGCTTGACCGCGCAGCCCGGCTCGACCAGCGCCGCGACGGCGGCGATCTCCTTCTTCAGCCGGTCGAGATATTCGCCGACCGGCCGATAGCGGCGGGTGATCTTGGTGTGGCAGCCGCAGAACCAGCACAGCGTGTCGCAGAAGGGAATGTGGACGTAGAGCGACAGGCTGGCGCCACGGCGAAGCCCGCCCAGCCACTCGTCATAGGCATCGGTGCCCACCGCATCGGAGAAATGCGGCGCCGTCGGGTAGCTGGTATAGCGCGGCACCGGGCGCGCATAGGCCTGCAGCAAGCGATCCGTCATGGCGCCTAGCTTTGCGCTCCGGCCGCGGCGCGAGCCTTGATGCAGGTCAAGGGCATTGCTGGCTCTTGCCGGCCGCCGGCCATCGGCCGTTCGTCCTTTCCTTTTTGCCGTGGCGCGAATAGAGTTATTCAAAATAGGCGTTGGACGGATCCGTATGGATGATCGGTACGTAACCGCCGGGCAGATTTCGCGGTGCGAGCATTGCTCGATTCGCAACCGCGCCGTATGCGGGGCGTTGCACCAGGACGAGCTGGAGCACCTCAATCGCATCGCGCGGCGCAAGCTCGTCCGGGCTGGCGAAACCATCCTCTCGGACCAGGAGCCGGCGGCGTTTCTCGGCAATATCGTCTCCGGCGTCGTCAAGCTGACCAAGACGCTGGCCGACGGCCGCCAGCAGATCGTCGGCCTGCAATTCGCCCCCGACTTTCTCGGCCGCGCCTTTTCCGCCAAGAACCCATATTTCGCCGAGGCCGCCACGGAGGTCGAGCTGTGCTGCTTCCAGCGGCCCGATTTCGAGAAGCTGATGAGCAGCCATCCCGACCTCGAACACCGCCTGTTCGAGCGCACCTTGCACGAGCTCGACGCAGCGCGCGAATGGATGGTGCTGCTCGGACGCAAGACGGCGGAGGAGAAGGTCGCAAGCTTCCTGCTCATGCTCGCCAACCGCTCGGCGATGATCGGCTGCGCCGGCGACGAGACGCCCAACGAGGCGCGCTTCGTGATGCCGTTGACGCGCAGCGACATCGCCGACTATCTTGGGCTGACCATCGAGACGGTGAGCCGGCAGATCACCCGGCTCAGGGTCCGCAATTTCATCCGTCCTCTGGATTCGCGGACCTTCCTGGTCCCCAATCTGGAGCTCTTGAACAGGGCCGCCGGCCACGACCCGGAATTTTGACCGAAGTCATCGTTGCGGCCGCCCCGAAAATCTAGTTTAGCTTGGTATCGTGAGGCATGCGCCTCCCGCGTCTGATCAAGGAGCAGGCCATGGGCTATCGCACAATTTTGCTCAATCTGCAGGATCCCAACCGCGCCGAGACCATCATCGAAGCGGGAATAGGCATTGCCCGCACCTTCGGTGCCCATCTCATCGGTCTGCACGTGGTTCCCAAGGTGCAGTATTTCTACGCCACCGCCGCCATCCAGGTGGCGACCGAGGTGTTCGAGGCGGAGCAGCGCTTCTTCGACGAGCAGGCCCAGAAGCTGAAAAACATCTTCGACCGCGAGATCCCGACCGATGTGGTCTGCGAATGGCGCCGAATCGAAGCCGATGGGCCGGTGACCACCAACAGCATCGTCGTACAGGCGATCTGCGCCGACCTCGTCGTCACCGCCCAGATCGATCCCGAGCGCGGGCTTGAAAGCGATATCGGGACGCCCGAGCGCGTCGTCATGGAAAGCGGCCGGCCGGTCCTGGTTCTGCCCTATGCGGGCCAATTCAAGACGATCGGCGACAATGTCCTGATCGGCTGGAATGCCTCGCGTGAGGCGGCGCGGACCATTTATGACGCCTTGCCGGTGCTCAAGAAGGCAAAATCCGTCAAGCTTTTGTGGGTCAACCCGGAGAGCGAAAACGGCGGCAGCGGCACCGGAATACCGGGCAGTGAGATGGCGACGAGCCTGTCGCGCCACGGTGTCAAGGTGGAGGTCGGCCATTCGGCGACCAAGGAAGTCGGCGTCGGCGACGAGCTGTTGTCACGGGCCGCCGATCAAGGCGCGGATCTCCTGGTCATGGGCGCCTACGGGCACTCGCGGGTGCGCGAGTATGTGTTCGGCGGCGCCACGCGGCACATCCTCCAGCACATGACGATCCCGACCCTGATGTCGCACTGAACCGATCCAGGCAAGGTGGCGAGTCGCGTCATGGCGATGAAGAAGATCCGCATCGAGCTTGCCCGCGCCCGCGACTTCCCGGAGGGGAGTCGCAACCACGGCTATGAGTTCACGGCGCCGCTCGATGAGGACGACCGCATCGACGTCGAGGACTGGCACAACATGCGCGACCGCTGCCGGGTGCGCCGCTTCTGGGGCGACGAGCGTGACGAGATCGGCCACCTGGTGCGCAAGCCGGGCGGCTCGTGGGCCTTCCATTACGACCTCCATGGCGATGAGGAAGACGACGAGACCGGCTACCGATTTGCCAACCACGAGTTCCGGCTCGGCGAGTATGTGTCGCTGCGCGAACATGACGACGAGCTGCGCACCTTTCGCATCGTTTCGGTGACCGACCTGCCGGATTGAGACGCCAGGCGCCGGGTTTTCTTACCTCCCGGTCGCGCCGGCGGCGCTCCTCGCCTCCTGTGCGCGATTCCTCTCCATTTTCGCCATGTGTGGACGGCCGCTGCGTTGCAGGAGTTTTGTTGACGCGGCTTGGCGACCTGGTCGGGTGCGGTCATGTGTGCGGCCTTTGTGCGCGGCGGGTCAGGGCCGCTGGCCGTGATGGTGTCGGCGGGCCGGGCGCCATACATTGCCACGGGCTCGCGGCTCATGACGAAGCGCGGTTTCGCCCGGTTGCCGATCGATCGGTTCGCCATCACGTCGTCAGTCAGCCTCGCAGGTTG
>JAUYJB010000042.1 GCA_030688605.1 Hyphomicrobiales bacterium | reverse complement strand
CGGCCCGCCGCCGATGATGACCAGATGCGTCGGACGTCGCGGCAGGGCGAAGATCGTCTCGTTCGTCACGTAGGAGTCGGTGTCGAGGCCCGCGATCGGCGGGTTGAAGGGCCGCGACCCGGTGGCGATGACGATGCGTCGTGCCCGCACGTCGTAAGAGCCGGCGATGACGCTCCGCTTGTCCTTGAAGCGGGCTTCGGCCTCGATCACCCGCACGCCGAGCCCGGTGAAGCGCTCGACGCTGTCGTTCGGCTCGATCACCGCGATCACGTCGCGGATATGATCGCGGACCGTGGTGAAGTTGATCTGCGGTTCGCCGGCGGAGATGCCGAACCGCGCCGCCTCGCGCACCGACTGCGCATGCTTGGCGGCGGCAAGGAGAGCCTTCGACGGCACGCAGCCATAGTTCAGGCAGTCGCCGCCCATCTTGCCTTTTTCGATCAGCACGCAAGAGACGCCGAAGGCGGCTGCCGCGGCGGCGACCGACAGCCCGCCGGAGCCTGCGCCGATGACACAGATGTCGGGTTTGAGGATCTCGGCCATGGCTCGAAGTCCCTCAGCCCGTCGCGCGCCCGCGCCGCGCCCGCAGCTTCTTGATGAACACCGGAAGCAGCGCGATGACCCCGAGCGCGACGAAGGCGATCAGGATTTCCTTGGTCACCAGCGCGCTTGGGTCGAACCGAAAGTCGCAATCCGCGCCGCTTTCGAGACATTCCCGGTTGGCGTCGATCTGCGCGTCGATGACGCTGTCCAGGCCGGCGCCGAGAAAGGCGAAGGTGAAGGTGCCTGGAATAATGCCGAAAAAGGTGCCGATGGCGAAGGTCGAGAGCCGCACGCCGAGCAGTGCCGGCGCCAGATTGACGAGCCAGAAGGGGAATGCCGGCACCAGGCGCAGGAACAGAAGATAATTGAGCGCGTCTTCCTGGAAGCCCTTGCGCAGCTTGTCGAGCCACGGGCCGGCGCGCTCGGCCAGCGGCTCGCCGAGCGCGCTCTTGGCGATCAGAAACAGGATCGAGGCGCCGACCGTCGCCGCGACGACGACCGCAAGCCCGCCGGCGATCCAGCCGAACAGAAAACCGCCGGTGATGGTCAATATCGCGCCACCGGGCAGCGATAGCGCCACCGCCACCACATAGACCGCCATATAGGTGGCGAGCGCCAGCGGCCGGTTCGCCGCAACGAAGGCTGCGAGCGCCTCGCGGTTTGCGACCAGCGCATCGAAGGTCAGATAGTTGTGCCAGCCCATGGCGATGGCGAAGCCGCCAAGCGCCAGCAGCACGACAAGCGGCGCCAATCGGCGGACGATCCTGCGACCCGTCGTAACATCGTCCGTTCGAGCGTCTGTCCGCATCCAGTCCTCCGCCTGCGCCATATTGCCTGCCTTGCTCGGGCCGATCAAAGCTCCGATTGCCGCGACATTGTCGGACCCCGCACGAGAGCGCCGCCCGACCGCGCGCCGTGCTTTTCTCAGATAGACCGAAATCGCCGCCCCGGGGGGAAAGATCAAGCTCATGTGATGGACCGTCATCAGAAGTGACGCAACCGCGCGCACGCCGAGCCGGCAATCTGGTGCGAGATAATATGAAGGGAAATTGCTTCGATTTCGTATCATCTCGCTGTGGCCGGGCGCGGCCTATATTCTGAATGCCCGACTTTCAGCATAAGGAGGACGACATGGAAATTCGCTCCGCCGCGATCACCCCGACCCGCCGCGGCAAGCCGGAATGGTTCACCGGGACCGTTTGGCAGGACCCGATCATCGATGCCCCGGAGCCGGCGCGGGTCAGGGCCGTGCGCGTCAGCTTCGAGCCGGGGTCGCGAACCGCGTGGCACACCCATCCGCTCGGCCAGACCCTTCACGTGCTTTCCGGCATCGGCCGGGTGCAGACCTGGGGCGAGCCGGTGCGCGAGATCCGGCCCGGCGACACGGTCTGGATTCCGCCTGCGGAAAAGCACTGGCACGGCGCGGCGCCGACATACGCAATGGTGCATCTGGCCATTCACGAAGCGCTCAATGGCGTGCATGTCGATTGGCTTGAGCCGGTGTCGGAGGATGACTACGCGGCGAAGCCCCAAGGCTAGCGCCCCGCGCGATTGACTTGATTGGCGCCGGCTTCTATAAGCCGAACCGGCCGTTACCGGCCTGAGGAAGCGAACGTGAAACGCACCTTTCAACCGAGCAGGATCATCCGCAAGCGCCGCCATGGATTTCGCCAGCGCATGGCGACGGCCGCCGGACGCAGGGTCCTCGCCCGCAGGCGCGCGCGCGGGCGCAAGCGGCTTTCAGCGTGACCGGGTGTCGGAAGTCAGAAGCCAGATATCAGAAATCGGAAGCCAGAAGGCGGAAGGCGGAAGTCAGTAGGCCGATTTCTGACATCTGATTTCTGACTTCTGACCCCTGATACCTGCCACGCAATGAATGGCTTTCAACGCCTCAAGAAACGGGCCGATTTTCTTAAAGCCGCGCGCGGGCGCAAGTGGAACACGGAGCATTTTACCCTTCAGATCCTGAAGCGCACGCCGGCCGACGAGGCGCCGCCGCGCTTCGGTTTCACCGTCACCAACAAGGTCGGCATCGCCACCGTGCGCAACCGCATTCGCCGGCGTCTGCGCGAAGCCGTCCGCCTCATTGGCTCGGTGGCGGCGCGGCCCGGCCATGATTATGTGTTGATCGGCCGCAAGAGCGCTGTAAAAGCTCCCTTCGAGCGCATTCTCGCCGACCTGCACGAGGCGCTTGTGCGAACCGGAAAGGGTCCGCCGCGTCGGCCCGATGCGGGAGACCCCGGCAGCGCGGCCGCGGTCAGGAAGACGGAACCAGGCAATGGATGAAAACAATAGAAACACCATACTGGCGATCGCGCTGTCGCTGATCATCATAATCGCCTGGCAGTTTTTCATCGCCGGGCCACGGATCGAGCAGGAACGGCTGAAGCAGGAGGCGCAGCAGGCCGAGCAACAGCCACAGCAGCAGGCACAGCCGCCGGTTCAGACTCCCGGTGCGCCCAGTGTCCCCGGCGCGCCGGCGCCGGCTGTTCCGCCGGCAGGCTTGCCTGCGCCCGACGCGCGTAGCCTGCCGACGCCGCCGGGAACGCCGGCGGCGCCGCAAGCGGAATTGGCGCGCGGCGCGGCGCTCGCCGAAAGCGCACGGGTCAGGATCGAGACGCCGGCGATCGGCGGCTCGATTGCGCTCAAGGGCGGGCGTATCGACGACATTGTCCTGAAGGGCTATCGCGAGACGGTCGATCCGAACAGCGCCCCCATCGTCCTGTTCTCGCCGTCGGGCAGCGCCGATCCCTTCTATGCCGAGTTCGGCTGGATTGCCGGCAGTGGCGTGACCGTCAAGCTGCCCGATGCCGAAACGCTATGGACGGCGGAAGGGAACGGGCCCCTGACCCCAGAAGCGCCGCTGAGGCTCACTTACGACAATGGCGACGGGCTCATTTTCCGTCGCACCTATGCGGTAGACCGGAATTTCATGTTTACGGTCGGCCAGACGGTTGAGAACCGGTCGGGCCAGCCGGTCAGCCTGCATCCCTACGCTCTGATCTCGCGGCACGGAACGCCCGACACGCTCGGCTACTACGTCCTGCACGAGGGCCTGATCGGCGTCCTCGGCGAGGCCGGGCTGCAAGAAGTCGACTATGACGATCTGCGCGACCAACGGCTGATGAGCTTCTCCGCCACCGGCGGTTGGCTCGGCATCACCGACAAATATTGGGCCGCGACCCTGATCCCCGATCAGGACATGCCCTATACCGCGCGCATGACCGCCGAGCCGCGCGGCGAGGACGATGCCAGTTATCAGACCGACTTCCTGCTCGGCGGCCGCGAGATCGCGCCCGGCGGCAGCGCCACGGCGTCGGCCCACCTGTTCGCCGGCGCCAAGATCGTGAATCTGATCGACGGCTACGAGAAGCAGTTCGGCATCCTCAATTTCGATCTCTTGATCGACTGGGGCTGGTTCTACTTCATCACCAAGCCGCTGTTCCACGTCATCGACTTCTTCTTCCGGCTGGTGGGCAATTTCGGCGTCGCCATCCTGATCGTCACCGTGCTGGTGAAGATCGCCTTCTTTCCGCTCGCCAACAAATCCTACGTCTCGATGAGCCGGATGAAGTTGGTGCAGCCGGAGCTGGTCAAGATCCGCGAGCGCTACAAGGACGATCGGATGCGCCAGCAGCAGGCGATGATGGAGCTGTACAAGAAGGAGAAGATCAACCCGATGTCGGGCTGCGTGCCGATCGCGCTGCAGGTCCCGGTCTTCTTCGCGCTTTATAAGGTGCTGTTCGTCACCATCGAGATGCGCCACGCGCCGTTCTTTGGTTGGATCAAGGACCTTGCCGCGCCTGACCCGACCTCGCTGTTCAACCTGTTCGGGCTTCTGCCCATCGATCTGCCGCAGTTTCTGATGATCGGCGTATGGCCGCTGATCATGGGATTGACCATGCTCGTCCAGATGCGCCTCAACCCGCCACCGCCGGACCCGACCCAGGCGATGATCTTCAACTGGATGCCGCTGTTCTTCACCTTTCTCTTGGCCTCCTTCCCGGCCGGCCTCGTCATCTATTGGGCTTGGAACAACCTGCTGTCGGTCATCCAGCAATATGTGATCATGCGCAGGCAGGGGGTGAAGATCGAGCTGTGGTCGAACCTCAAGCGGCTGATCCCCGGCAAGGCAAGCGCCAAGGGGAGCGAATAGCGCTCCAAACGTGCGGGGCCAGACGATGATGGCGGATGCCGATGCCAGGCTCGTCGAGAAGGGGCGGGTCCTGTTCGCCGGACCTTGCGACTATGTCGTCTCCGCGCTCGGCATCGGCCAGCTTCCTTCGCCCCGCCCGGTCGAGGTCGCGTTTGCCGGGCGCTCCAATGTCGGCAAATCGAGCCTGATCAACGCGCTGACCGGCCGCAAGACGCTGGCCCGCATCTCCAATACGCCAGGCCGCACGCGGGCGCTCAACTTCTTCGCGCTTGGCAACGGCGTCTTTCTCGTCGACATGCCGGGCTACGGCTATGCGCGCGCGCCCAAGGCCGAGATCAAGGCCTGGACGGCGCTGATCGAGCGCTATCTTGCCGGCCGCGCCGGGCTCGCCCGCGTGTTCCTGTTGATCGACGCGCGCCACGGCCTGAAAACCTCGGACATCGAGGTCATGACGCTGATGGATCGCGCCGCCGTCGTCTACCAGGCGGTGCTGACGAAGATCGACGCCATCCCGGCCGCTGCGCGTAGGGAGGCGGTGGCGCGGCTTGCCAGCGAGCTCGCCAGGCGGCCGGCGGCGCACCCCCGCGTCATGGCGACGTCGGCGCGCAGCGGCGAGGGCATCGCCGAATTGCGCGCCGAGATCGCCGGGCTTGCTGAAACCGTGGCTCGGCATTGAGCGAAGCCCTGCAAATCGGCTAAGAGGAAGCGCGTATCACCGCGGAGAGTGCCATGGCAGACAAGAAAAGGCGGCAACCGGCCGCACCCAGCGCGCAGCCCGGCATCTCCGCGCAGGAGCGTGCCGCGATCCTCGCCGAGGCGCTGCCCTTTATGCAGCGCTATTCCGAGCGCACAATCGTCGTCAAATATGGCGGCCACGCCATGGGCGACGAGACGGTCGCCCGCGATTTCGCCCGCGACATCGTGCTGTTGAAGCAATCCGGCGTGAACCCGGTCGTGATCCATGGAGGCGGGCCGCAGATCGGCGCCATGCTCGAGCGGCTCGGCATCAAGAGCGAATTTGCGGCCGGCTTGCGCGTCACCGACCGCAAGACCGTGGAGGTCGTCGAGATGGTGCTCGCGGGCGGCATCAATAAGCAGCTCGTTTCGGCGATGAACAGCGTCGGCGGGCGCGCCATCGGGCTTTCCGGCAAGGACGGAAACATGGTGCTGGCGCGCAAGGTGACGCGCACCGTCAAGGACCCCGACTCCAATATCGAGCGGATCGTCGACCTCGGTTTTGTCGGCGAGCCGGAGGAGGTCAATCGCGAGGTGCTCGACGTCGTCATCAACTCCAACCTGATCCCGATCCTCGCTCCGGTGGCGACGTCGGCCAGCGGCGAGACCTACAATGTCAACGCCGACACCTTCGCCGGCGCCATCGCCGGCGCGCTGAGAGCCGAGCGGTTCCTGTTGTTGACCGATGTTCCCGGCGTGCTCGACCGCGACGGCAAGCTGATCCGGGAGTTGACGGTCCGCGACGCGCGCAAGCTGATCCATGACGGGGTCGTCAGCGGCGGCATGATCCCGAAGATCGAGACCTGCATCTCAGCGCTTTACGAGGGCGTGGGCGGCGTCGTCATTCTCGACGGCGAGGTCCCGCATTCGGTACTGCTGGAGCTTTACACCGAGCATGGCATCGGCACGCTCATTCGCCTTTAGGCCCGGCATCGGCCTTGCCGCGCTGATGGTGCTCGCCATGACCCCTGTTGCGCGGGCCGAATACCGGCTGTGCAATCGAACCGGCTACATTCTCGACGCGGCGCTGGCCATCGAGACCGCTGGCGGCACGGCGACACAGGGCTGGTTCCGCATCTTGCCGGGCGCGTGCAGCGCGGTGCTTTCGGGTGCTGCCGCCGGCGAGCGCTTCTTCGTCCATACCCGCACGCCGCCCTTCTATGGCGAACGGCCGGAAGCGGCCGAGGTTTCGCGCATGTTCTGCGTCCTGCCCGGCGATTTTCTGCTTCCCGGCGCGACAAGTTGCGATAACAAGGGCGGCGCGCTCGCAGCCTTCACCGAGGTGGCTGCGGAAAGGGACGGCGAGACCACGACCACGCTGCTGACCGACGGCTCGGGGGCAAGCCTTGAGGAGGCGCGTAATGCCGCAATCGCGCGCCTGCTGGCGATCGCCGGTTACGCTCCCGGCCGCGGCGACAAATTGCCCGCGGCCCTGGCCGCGTTCAAGCGGGCGCACGGGCTTTCGCGATCCGGCGTGGACGGCGAAGCGCTGTTCGACGCCCTTTACAGGGCGGCGGAGGCGGCTGCACGAGGCGCCGTAAGCAGAATGGAAAACGAGGCTCAAGCCGAATGACCGGGACCTCAACTAAGCCATTGTTTTCTTTGTCCGATACATGGATCTTTGACCTCGACAACACGCTCTATCCGGCCGAGTGCAACCTGTTCGCCGAGGTCGACCAGCGCATGGGCGCGTTCATCGCGGCGCTCCTCAATGTGGACCTCGGCGAGGCGCGCCGGGTGCAGAAGCGCTATTACCATGTCTACGGTACCACCCTGCGCGGCCTGATGAGCGAGCATAAGGTCGATCCGCTGGGCTTCCTCGACTATGTGCACGATATCGACCTGTCGCCGGTGGCGCCGGACGTGACGCTGGCGGCCGCGATCGCCGCTTTGCCGGGGCGCAAATTCATCCTCACCAACGGCACCCGCGCGCACGCCGAGAAGGTCGCCCGGCGGATCGGCGTGCTGGAGCATTTCGACGACATTTTCGACATCGCGGCAGGGGACTTCGTGCCCAAGCCCGACCCTGTGATCTATCAGCGCTTCATTGAGCGCTTTGCCATTGCGCCCGCGCGCGCGGTCATCTTCGAGGACCTGTCGCGCAATCTCGAGGCGCCCAGCGCGCTCGGCATGACCACGGTCCTTGTCAAGGTCGCCGGCAGGCCGCATCCGGACACCCGCGAAGACTGGACGCCGGACGACGAGACCGCCGAACATGTCCACCATGTGACCCAGGATCTCGCCGGGTTCCTGGACGAGATACTGGGCGTGCTCAATGGCGCGCGGCAGCGGTTGACTTGAAGCGAAGCAGATCCAGGCCATGGCACTTTCAGGTAGACGCACAAATACAACTTCTCCCCCGCCAAGGGGGAGAAGGGTTTTATGCGATCGGCCCTATTATCCCTCCATCCGAGCCGATCTCATTTCATCTCGCTTCATTCTCCCATAACCGCGACCGAGAGGCCCGCCCATGGACACCGAAGAGCTGCGCAGCACCATCGAGGCGGCGTTCGAGGCGTGCGGCGACATTGGCCCCGGCACCGGCGGGCCGATGCGCGCGGCGGTCGAGGCTGCATTCGACCTGCTCGACGCGGGGGCTGTCCGCGTCGCCGAGAAGCGCGGCAACCAATGGCACGTCAACCAATGGCTGAAAAAGGCCATCCTGCTGTCGTTCCGGCTCAACAATATGGCGATCATCTCCGGCGGGCCGGGCGATGCGGTGTGGTGGGACAAGGTGCCGTCGAAATTCGCCGGCTGGACGGAAAAGGAATTCTCCGCCGCCGGCTTCCGCGCCGTGCCCGGATGCGTGGTGCGCCGCTCCGCCTATATCGCCCCCGGTGCCGTGCTGATGCCGTGCTTCGTCAATCTCGGCGCCCATGTCGGCTCCGGCACCATGATCGACACCTGGGCGACCGTCGGCTCCTGCGCCCAGATCGGAAGCGACTGCCACATCTCCGGCGGCGCCGGCATCGCCGGCGTGCTCGAGCCCGTGCAGGCGAACCCGGTCATCATCGAGGATAATTGCTTCATCGGCGCCCGCGCCGAGGTCGCCGAAGGGGTGATCGTCGGCGAGGGCTCGGTGCTGTCGATGGGCGTCTATATCGGCGCCTCGACCAAGATCGTCGATCGTGCCACCGGCGGCGTGACCTTCGGGCGCGTGCCGGCCTATTCGGTGGTCGTGCCGGGCGCTCTGCCCGATCCCAAGGGCGGCCCGTCGCTCTATTGCGCGGTGATCGTCAAGCGGGTCGACGAGAAGACCCGTTCGAAAACCTCGATCAACGACCTTCTGCGCGATTAGGGCGGTTTCCGGCCATAGGCTTCCATAAGATTTAGAACCGCTTTAAGCTCCGCGCCTGGCGTTAACCATTCGTTAACTTTAGGTTTGCGTGGCCGCTGCGAAATACGAACAATCGCTGCCACGCCCTGGGACACAATCCCGGCGAGGAGGGGGGCAGCGTGTTCAGTTTCCTCAGGCTATTCCTATCGTCCGACGGCCGCATCTCGCGCCGCGAGTTCTGGATCGGTCACGCGATCATCTTCGGCGCCACCGTCATCATGAGCCTGATCGGCGGCTTCATTGCCGGGGTGTTGTCGACCTTGCCGGGACTTGAGGGCCTGCGCATCTGGGGACCTATCTTCATCGGCGGCGGCATCGCGATCGTCGCCCTCGTCGCCGAGCTCAGCCTCGCCGTCAAGCGCATGCACGACCGCGGCGCCTCCGGCCTGTGGGTCGTCGGCGTGGTGACCATCGCCTTTCTCGCCAACCTGGCGATCGGCGGCGGGCATATTCAGGCCGGCGAAAACCCGATCACGCCGCTGACCGCCGGATTGACCGTGTTCACCATGATCATGGGCGGCTGGCTGGTCATCGAACTGGGGTTCATGCGCGGCACCGAAGGCGAGAACGACTATGGCGGCGCGCCGCGCGCCGCCACGGTCCCGGTCGAAGCGGAGGCCGCCGCATATGCCCCCGCTGCCGCTCACCCAGACCTCGCTCGCTCGCGGGGCGAGGGGCAGCTTTGATGGATTAAAGCCTGATTCATCCCGGTTGATGCAATTGACCGGCGAGTGCTCTAAAGCTTTTGTCATGACCGACGGGGCCGGCGATAGGGATGTCTTGACCATCGCGCAGCAGCTGATCCGCAGCCGCAGCGTCACGCCTGCGGACGGCGGCGCGCTCGACTATCTTCAGGAGCTGCTCGCCTCGGCGGGCTTTACGTGCGAGCGCCTGCGTTTCTGCGACAAGGACACCCCCGACGTCGAAAACCTCTATGCGCGGTTCGGCGAGGGGAGGCCGAACCTGTGCTTTGCCGGGCATAGCGACGTCGTCCCGCCCGGCAACGAGGCGACGTGGAGCGTGTCGCCCTTCGCCGGCGAGGTTCACGGCGGCATGCTCTACGGCCGCGGCGCCGCCGACATGAAGGGCGCAATCGCGGCGTTCATCGCCGCGGCGCTCGACTATCTCGACGCCCATGACGGCCAGGTGCCGGGCGCCATCAGTTTGCTCATCACCGGCGACGAGGAAGGCCCGGCGGTCAACGGCACCGCCAAGGTGCTGCGCTGGGCCGAACAAAATGGCGAGCATCTCGACCATTGCCTCCTCGGCGAGCCGACCAATCCGGCGAGCCTCGGGGAAATGATCAAGATCGGGCGGCGCGGCAGCCTGTCGGGGACGATCCGCGTCTGGGGAAGGCAGGGCCACGTCGCCTATCCGAAGCTCGCCGTCAATCCGATCCCCGGCCTGGTGCAGCTGGTCGCCCGTCTTCTCGCCCGGAAGCTCGACGACGGCAGCACCCATTTCCAGCCGTCGAACCTCGAATTCACCAGCATCGATGTCGACAATCCGACGTGGAACATCATTCCCGCCGAGGCGCGGGCCGCGTTCAACATCCGCTTCAATGACCTTTGGTCGCCGGAGCGCCTGGAGGCGTGGCTGCGCGAGGAACTCGACGATGCCGCCGGCGGCGTGGTCGACTACACGCTGGCGATGGAGCCGGTCGTGAGCGACGTGTTCGTGACCGAGCCCGGCGAGCTGACCGAGCTGGTGAGCGCCGCGGTGAAGGAGGTCACCGGTCTTACGCCGGAACTCTCGACCTCGGGGGGCACGTCCGACGCGCGCTTCATCAAGGACCATTGCCCGGTGGTCGAGTTCGGCCTTGTCGGCCGCACCATCCATCAGATCGACGAGCATGTTCCGACCGCAGATCTGGAAGCGTTGACAAAGATTTACCGGATTTTCCTAGACGCTTATTTCAAGCGGTTCGGCTCTCCGTAATCGACGCTGACCAGGTAGAGACCGTAAGCCGGCGCGACCGGGCCGCAGGCCGCGCGGTCGCGGGCGGCAAGCGCGGCCGCGACATCCGCCTTGCTCCATTTGCCCTCGCCGACGAGCTTCAGCGTCCCGACCATGGAGCGCACCTGGTGATGCAGGAAGGAGCGCGCCGAAGCTTCGATGCGGATTTCCGCGCCGACGCGCCCGACGCTGAGCGCATCGAGCGTCTTGACCGGTGATTTGGCCTGGCATTCGGCGGCGCGGAACGTGCTGAAATCATGCTTGCCGACGAGCGCCTGCGCTGCCTCGTCCATGGCCTCCGCGTCGAGCGGCACCGGCACCCGCCAAGCGCGGTCGCGCTCCAGCGTCAGCGGCGCGCGGCGGTTGACGACGCGGTAGCGGTAATGCCGCTTGCGGGCAAAAAAGCGGGCGTCGAAATCCTCGGCGGCTCGCGATGCTTCGAGAATGGCGACCGGCTCCGGCTTGAGGTGCTGGTTGATGGCCTCGCGCACCGTGTCCGGGTCCCAATCCTTGGCAAGGTCGATATGAGCGACCTGTCCCAGCGCGTGGACGCCGGCATCGGTGCGCCCGGCGCCATGGACGGTGACGCGCTCGCCTGCGAATTTCTCGATCGCCTCGGTGAGCGCCTGCTGCACGGCGCGGCCGTTGGCTTGCGCCTGCCAGCCGACGAAGGGCGTGCCGTCATATTCAATGATGAGCCTGTAGCGCGGCATGGCGCGCGCTCACCCGGACACTGCATCGAACGCCGCCGAATAGACAAGCCGGCCGGGCGGAATCGGCTGTCGGTCGGCCGATTGTTTGATCATATGCGCATCGCTTGCGGCCTCGGAAAATTGCGAGGGAAAGCTCTGTGCTGCTTTTGAGACAAAACCGAACCGCGAATAATAGCCCGGTTCGCCCAGTACAAAGACGACGGTCTCTTGCATTTTCTCCAGCATTGCGGGGCCGCGACGAACCAGTTCGGCCCCGATACCTCTCGATTGGCAGGCTGGATCGACGGCAACTGGCGCCAGGCATGCAACCGGCACCCTTTCTGCAGCCGTTTCGATCCATGCACGCGAAAAGGCAATGCAGCCCGCAATCCGAGCGTCGCGCAGGGCCGCCAATTCAAGCAGCATGTCGCCGTTTCCCCGCAGCAGGTCCACAAGCACCGCCTCGTCAGGCCCGCCGAAGGCGACCTTCAACAGCCGTTGAATTTCGGCGTGGTCCTCGTTCCTGACCGGGCGAACCGTCACGTCGCCGTGTTCGCTCACCGCAAACCTCACAGCTGTGCCTGTTTTGGGACGATCGCCGCGCCGCGCAGGAATTCCTCGGCCGGCATCGGCTTCCTGCCGGCGCGCTGCAATTCGACAAGACGCACCGCGCCTCTGCCGCAGGCGACGGTCAAGCGATCATCGAGCACCGTGCCGGGGGCGCCGGTGGCTTCGGCAAGGGTGGAGCGCAGCACCTTGACGCGCTCGGCCTTGCCGCCCGTGCCGGCCTCGAACCAGGCGCCGGGATGGGGCGACAGGCCGCGAATGTGATTGTGCACTTCCGCTGCCGGCCGCGACCAGTCGATGCGGGTCTCCGACTTGTCGATCTTGGCGGCGTAGGTGACGCCCTCTCCGGGCTGTGGCTGGCAGTCGAGCGCGCCGCGGGAAAGGGCCGCCAGCGCCCGGATCATCAGATCGGCGCCGCGCCGGGCCAGCAAATCGTGCAGTTCGCCGGCCGTCATGTCGGGGCCGATGGCGACCTTCTCCACCATGCACACCGGGCCGGTATCGAGCCCCGCCTCCATCCGCATGACCGAAACCCCGGTTTCCCTGTCGTCGGCCATCACCGCGCGCTCGATCGGCGCGGCCCCGCGCCAGCGCGGCAGCAGCGAGGCGTGCAGATTGAGACAGCCCAGATCGGGCGCGTCGAGCACGTTTTGCGGCAGGATCAGCCCATAGGCGACGACGACCGCCACATCGGCCTTGAACTCGGCAAAGCGCGCCTGCGCTTCGGCGCTCTTCAGGCTCGGCGGCGTTTCCACCGCAAGCCCGGCGGTCTCCGCGAAGGCATGCACCGGGCTCTTGCGCTCGCCCATGCCGCGGCCGGCGGACCGCGGCGGCTGCGTATAGACGCAGGCGACCTCATGGCCCTGGCCGAGGATTTCAGACAAGGTCGGCACTGCGAATTCCGGTGTTCCCATGAAGACGACGCGCATCGCGGCCTCCCGCCGGAATCCGCTCTATGCCGCGCTCTCGCGCTTTTTCGCCTTGGAGAATTTCTTGACGATGCGGTCGCGCTTCAGTTTCGAGAGGTGGTCGATGAACAGCACCCCGTTGGTGTGGTCGACCTCATGCTGGACGACGGTGGCGAGCAGGCCCTCGCACTCCATCTCGCGCCTTTCCCCCGTATCGTCGAGAAAGGCGACCCGGCAGCGCGCCGGGCGCTCGACATCGCCGTAGAATTCCGGGATCGACAGGCAGCCCTCCTCGTGGGTCGAGGTTTCCTCCGAGGTCCAGACGATTTCCGGGTTGATGAGGCGGATCGGGTTCGGCTCCTCCTCCTCGCGTGCGACGTCGACGACGACGACCCGCTTTGCCACCGCGACCTGGATCGCCGCAAGGCCGATGCCCGGCGCGTCATACATGGTCTGCAACATGTCGTCCATGAGCGCGCGCAAGGCCTCGTCGATCTTGCCCACCGGCGTGCTCTCAAGCCGCAGCCGCGGGTCCGGAAGGGTGATGATGTCGCGTATCGCCATTGCGGTCAGATAGGCGAAAGCCCTTGTCAGGTCAATAAATTGACGGCAAGAATGTTCACTCTTTGGTCTCGTTTGCGGCGGCGAATCGGCTATAGCTAATCCATGTTCGAACCTGTCACCACGCTCTTCGGCCAGGAACTGCCGCTCGCCGCTCTGGTGCTTGCCGGCGGCGCGTTGGCTTTGGTGCTGCTGCTGGTCGTGATCGTGGTCCTGTGGCGCAATGCGCGCGCGGGCGCCGCGGCGGAGGCGGCGGCGCGCGAGCTTGAGACGCGGCTCGCCGAGCTGGCGCGCACCCAGGGAGAGATGACCGGCCGCGTCCAGGCGATGGCGGAAGTCTTCGGCGCCCGCCAGGCCGAGCTGGTCAAGGCGCTCACCGACCGGCTCGACAATGTCTCGCACCGGCTCGGCCAGTCGATGTCGGAGACGCAGAAGAACACGCACGAGAATCTGCAGCAACTTCACGCGCGGCTGGCGGTGATCGATTCCGCGCAGGCCAACATCACCGCGCTCGCCGGCCAGGTGGTCGAGCTGCAGGCGATCTTGTCGAACAAGCAGACCCGCGGCGCCTTCGGCCAGGGGCGCATGGAGGCGATCGTTGCCGACGGGCTGCCCAAGGGTGCCTATACGTTCCAGGCCAAGCTGTCGAACGAGCGCCGGCCGGACTGCCTCATTCATATGCCGAACGACGCGCCCGACCTCGTTATCGACGCGAAATTCCCGCTCGAAGCCTATAATGCCCTGCGCGCGGCGGAGACGGCGGAGGCGGAGAAGGCGGCCATGGCGCGGTTCCGCCAGGACGTGTTCAAGCATATCGCCGACATTGCCGAGCGCTATTTCCTGCCCGGCGAGACCCAGGACACGGCGTTCATGTTCGTGCCCTCCGAATCGCTGTTCGCCGAGCTCAATGAGCGCTTCGCCGACATTGTCCAGCGCGCCTACCGCGCCCGCATCGTCATCGTTTCGCCGTCTCTGCTGCTATTGTCGATCCAGGTGATCCAGGCGGTGCTGCGCGACCAGCGCATGCGCGAGCAGGCGCATGTGATCCAGTTCGAGGTCGCCCATCTGATGGAGGATGTGGCAAGGCTCAACGACAGGGTGCTCAAATTGCAGACCCATTTCGCGCAAGCCAACGGCGATGTTGAGAATATTCTGATCTCCACCCGCAAGCTGACCCGCCGCGGCGGGCGGATCGAGAGCCTGGAATTCGCGAGCAGCATCGTCAAGGCGGACGGGGAGGACGAGACGCAAGGCGAGGCGGCGTTGCCGGCTCCCCGCGCCGAGGCCGGCGAGTAGGCCGCCCGCCGCATGAGCGAGGAAGCCGCGCGGACTCCTGCCCCTAAGAGCCTGGCTGAGCGCTTTTCCGCCGCGCTCAAGGTCTTTCTCGAGCGCCGCGTCCTCATCGTTCTTTTTCTTGGCTTTTCGTCCGGCCTGCCGCTGGCGCTCTCCGGCTCGACACTGACGCTATGGATGGCCGATATCGGCGTCGACATCCGCGCCATCGGGCTTTATGCGCTGGTCGGCGTCCCCTACACGCTGAAATTCCTCTGGGCGCCCATCGTCGATGCCTTGCGGGTGCCGGTGCTCGGCCGCCTCCTGGGCCATCGCCGCGCATGGATGCTCGTCGCCCAGGCGCTGCTGATGGCGGCCATCCTGTTCCTCGGCTCCCTCGACCCGCTCTCGGCTCCCCTCATGGTCGCCGGCGGCGCGGTGCTCGTCGCGATCGCGTCGGCGACCCAGGACATCGTCATTGACGCCTTCCGGGTCGAGTCGCTGAAAACCGAGGAGCAGGCCGCCGGCATGGCCTATTTCATCGCCACTTACCGGGTCGGCCTGTTGGTGGCGACGGCCGGCGTCATCGGCCTCGTCGCCTATCTGGAGCATATCGGCATCGCCGCCGACAAGGTCTGGTTCTACGGCTATGCGTCGATGGCGGTGCTGGTGGTGATCGGCACCGGCGCGGCGTTGGCGGCGGTCGAGCCGGGCGGCGTTGGGGCCGAGGCGCGCGACGCGGCGCTCGGCGCCGAGGGCAACCCGGTCGCGCGGCTCGCCGTCACCGCCTATCAGGCCTTCGCCGATTTCCTCACCAAGGACTGGGCCATCGCCATCCTGCTGTTCGTCATTCTGTTCAAGCTCTGCGACACCTTTGCCGGCATCATGACGGGCCCCTTCGTGCTTGCCATCGGCTTCGACAAGGCGGCCTATGCGGCGATCGTCAAGGGGGTGGGCCTTGCCGCCTCGCTTTCCGGCGGCATCGTCGGCGGGCTCGTCGCGCGCGCCCTGCCGTTCGGCCAGGCGCTGTGGATCGCCGGCCTTCTGCAGATGGCCTCGAACCTGGTGTTTTCCTGGCAGGCCCTGGTCGGCGCAAACCACGCGGCGCTGACCCTAACCATCACGATAGAGAACTTCACCGGCGCCATCGGCACGGTGATCTTCGTCGCCTATCTGTCGGGCCTGTGCAAAAGCCCGCTGCACACCGCGACCCAGTTCGCGCTGTTGACCGCGCTGTCGGCGGTCGGGCGCACGACACTCGCCTCGCTCTCCGGCTTCCTCGCCGCGTCGTCGGGCTGGTTCTGGTTCTTCGCCCTGTCGGCGCTCGCAGCCATCCCCGGCCTGGCGCTCTTGTGGTGGCTCGACCGCCAGGGCCACTTCGCGGCTCTGGTGAAGGAGCGGGGTGAGGCAGGGTAACTGGGGGTTATGGGGCACGGTCTTGCCGACCCCGTCATTCGCGAGCAATCGGGAATCCATTGGCCGTTGCCGGGGTCGATTGGATGGATTGATTTCTCAAGCGTGTACAAGATGCACTGCCAATGGGTCCCCGACTGCTCGAGCACGACGATGAGGCGTGTGGCAACTCAATCCGCCTTCTTCCGCGCCCTTTTTTCGTAGACCGCCCACAGGTCGGGGCGGCGGGCGCGGGTGATGCGCTCGGCCTCTTCGCGGCGCCAGCGCTCGACCGCGCCGTGATCGCCGGAGGTCAGCACGGCGGGAATATCGAGGCCCTCGAAGCTCTGCGGGCGGGTATAGTGCGGATATTCGAGAAGGCCTTTCTCGAAGCTTTCCTCCGCGCCCGACTCCGCGGCACCCATGACGCCGGGCAGAAGCCTGACGCAGGCCTCGATCAGCGCCATCGCCGCGACCTCGCCGCCGGACAGCACGAAGTCGCCGAGCGAGATTTCCTCTAAGTCCCGCGCCGCGACGATGCGCTCGTCGACGCCCTCGAAGCGGCCGCAAACGACAAGCGCGCCGGGGCCTCTGGCAAGCGCCCGCACGCGCCTTTGCGTCAGCGGTGCGCCGCGCGGGCTGAGCAGGATGCGCGGCCGTTCGGGACCCGTTTCAAGCGCATGGTCGATGGCTCGTGCCAAAATGTCGATGCGCATCACCATGCCCGGCCCGCCGCCTGCCGGCGTGTCGTCGACGCTGCGGTGCCGGTCCGCGGCGAAGTCGCGGATGTCGACGGCGTCGAGCCGCCACAGCCCCTGCTCGAGCGCGCGGCCGGTCAGGCTGGCGCCGAGCGGGCCCGGAAACAGGTCGGGAAAAAGAGTCAGCACGCTCGCCTGCCAGGGCGCCTCAGCCATCGGCTCCCTCCTTTTCGCCGGGCTCAAAGAAATTCTCCGGCAGCGCCACGACGATGCGACCCTTCTCGACATCGACCTCGGGCACGAAGGATGCCGTCAGCGGCACAAGCTCGGCTGCCCGCCGGCCGGCGAAAGCGATCTCGAGAAGGTCGCCGGCGCCGAAATTCCGCACCGCCTTGACCGTGCCGATTGTCGTCCCGTCCGGGGCCTCGGCGCGAAGTCCGATCAGGTCGCAATGATACCAGCTATCGGCCCCCGGCCGCGGCAGCGCCGCGCGGTCGACATGGAGCCGGACACCCTTCAGCGCCTCGGCTGCCGGGCGGTCGTCGATGCCGGCGATGCGCGCGACGACGCCGTCCTTGGCCGCGGTGAGAGAGAGAATCTTGAAGCGCCGCTTTCCCGCTTCGTCGGTCAGCGGGCCGTAGGCGGCGATGTCCTCCGGCCGCTCGGTATAGGTTTTGATCCGCACCTCTCCGGCAAGGCCCCTGGGGCTCTGGATGACGCCCAACAGGCTGCGCTTTTCGGCGCCCGCCATGGCCTCGCCCGCGAGCCTCAGCCTGCCGCCGGTTCGTCGGCCTTCGTCTCGGGCTCTTCGGCGGCCGGTTCCTCGGCAGGCGATTCCTCGGCAGGCGCTTCCCCGGCGGGGGCCGCTTCGGCAGGCGCTTCGGCAACTGCCTCTTCCGCTGGCGCCTCCTCGGCGGGGGCTTTCTCGGCCGGAGCGTCCTCGGCCGGAGCCTCGGCCTTGGCCTCTTCCGCTGGCGCCTCCTCGGCTGGCGCCTCCGCGGCGGTCGCTTCCTCCGCGGCGGCCGCTTCCTTGGCGGCGGCTTCCGCGGCGGCGGCCTCCCTGGCGGCGGCTTCCTTGGCCGGCGCTTCGGCCTTGGCCTTTTCCTCCGCCTCGCGTTTCGCCTCCTCGCGCTCCAGCCGTTTCTTGCCGGGCTGACCCTTGATCGGGTTGTTGCGCGCGGGCCGCGTCATGATTCCGGCCGCGTCGAGAAAGCGCAGCACCCGGTCGGTCGGTTGCGCCCCCTTCGACAGCCAGTGCCTGGCGCGCTCGACATCGAGCTTGAGGCGGTCTTCGCTGTCGCGCGGCACCAGCGGATTGTAGTGACCGAGCCGCTCGATGAAGCGCCCGTCGCGGGGCATGCGCGCGTCGGCCACCACGATGCGGTAATAGGGGCGCCTCTTGGCGCCGCCGCGCGAGAGCCTGATCTTCAGTGACATATGCTGCGTTCCTTTCGTTGCGTTGACTTGGGCGCCGGGGGCCGGCGCCTCATTTCTTCTTGTCCGTGAAGCCCCTGGGCAGACCGGGCAGGCCGCCGCCGAGGCCGGGCAGCTTCGGCATGCCGCCGGGAAGCCCGGACAGTCCACCCGGCAGGCCGGCGCCAGGTCCGGACAATCCGGGCGGCATCATCTCGGGCGGCAGCTCCGGCGCGCCGCCGCCGAACAGCCCCTTGAACGCGCCGCGCTTTCCCATTTTCTTCATCATGTCGGCCATTTGCCGGTGCATCTTCAACAAACGGTTGACGTCCTGCACCTGCGTCCCGGAGCCGGCGGCGATGCGCTTCTTGCGGCTCGCCTTGAGGATTTCCGGCCGCCGCCGCTCCTGCGGCGTCATCGAGGAGATGATCGCCGTCTGCCGCTTGATGATGGTGTCGTCGAGATTGGCCCCTTCGAGCTGCTTCTTGACCTTGCCGATGCCGGGCAGCATGCCGAGCATGCCGCCGATGCCGCCGATCCGCTTCATCTGGTTGAGCTGGTCGGCGAGGTCCTCGAGGTCGAAGGTGCCCTTCTGCATCTTGCGGGCGACGCGCGCGGCCTTCTCCTGGTCGATGGTCTCGGCCGCCTTCTCGACCAGCGAGACGATGTCGCCCATGCCGAGGATGCGTCCGGCGATGCGCTCGGGGTGGAACTCTTCGAGCGCGTCGATCTTCTCGCCGACGCCGGCAAGCTTGATCGGCTTGCCGGTGACCGCCCGCATCGACAAGGCGGCGCCGCCGCGCCCGTCGCCGTCGAGCCGCGTCAGCACGATGCCGGTGATGCCGACCCGCTCGTCGAAGGACCGCGCCAGATTGACCGCGTCCTGGCCGGTCAGTGCGTCGGCGACGAGCAGGATCTCGTGCGGGCTGGTGGCGGATTTGATCTCGGCCATCTCGGCCATCAGCGGCTCGTCGAGATGGGTGCGGCCGGCGGTATCGAGGATGACCACGTCGAAGCCGGAAAGCCGCGCCGCCTGCAACGCCCGCTTGGCGATCTGCACCGGCGTCTGGCCGGCGACGATGGGCAGCGTCTCGACCCCGGTCTGCTCGCCGAGCTGTCTGAGCTGCTCCTGGGCGGCGGGCCGGCGCGTATCGAGCGAGGCCATCAGCACCTTCTTCTTGTCGCGGGTCTTGAGGCGCAAGCCGATCTTCGCCGCCGTCGTCGTCTTGCCCGAGCCCTGCAGGCCGACCAGCATGATCGGCACCGGCGGGGCGGCGGCAAGATCGATGGGCTCGCTCTCGGCGCCCAGCATGGCGACCAGCTCGTCATGGACGATCTTGACCACCTGCTGGCCGGGCGTGACCGATTTCAGCACCTCGTGGCCGACCGCCTTGCTGCGCACCTTGTCGACGAAGGAGCGGACCACGTCGAGCGCCACGTCGGCCTCGATGAGCGCCCGGCGCACCTCGCGCAGCGCCTCGCCGACATCCTTCTCGCTCAGCGCACCGCGCTTGGTGAGCTTGTCGAGGATGCCGGAAAGGCGGTCGGATAGACTCTCGAACATTCCTAATCCCGGTCCCGTCCTGTGGACGCTTCTCGCCTTTTGTCTTCCGATTTGACCCCCCTCCCGCTGCCCCCTTGCAGGGGGGAGGGACCTTGGGCAGGTCCCCGGACTCTTTTCCCTCCCCGTGCAAGGGGGAGGGCAAGCACCCGCCCCTTTTTTCCTCCCCCTGAAAGGGAGAGAATCTCGGGCAGAGCCCTGCGCCCTCTTCCCTCCCCCTGCAAGGGGGAGGGCGGTGTGGGGGTCATTCTTGGCTGTAGCAGCGTTCCGACGCTTCTCATTGCGAAAACGTTCGCGTTTCCGTGCGGCACAAATAGGTCTCCCGCGGCCAAACGCCAAACGCACCCGCGGGCGAAACCTCGCTGGCGGGTGTTGGCCTCCCGGCCTCCCGGAGGATTTGTCCCCTCCTTCGTGCCGGTCGGCCGGGCGGCGCCTGACCGTCTTTAGAAATTCGGCCGCGACCCTATGCGGGCTGCCCCCTCAAGTCAACGACCTTATCTCCGCTCCACCGCCAATTGGTCGTCCCCGCTTTACCCCTACGGTGCTCCTGCCTGTCCGTCATTCCCCGCGAAAAGCGGGGAATCCAGTAGCCTCATGCGCTGGACGGTCCGCACTGGCGCTCGGCCTAAGGCTCCGCCGATTACTGGGTGCCCCGGTCAAGCCGGGGCACGACGAAGAGGGAGGACTCAGCATGCTGCAAATCCGGGACCGGCCTCGCCGCTTACTCCCGGATTTCATCCGGGTTACGCTTGCTGTCCGCTATTCTTGCGGACTTTCCCTGACGCATTCGGCCGGGTTCTCCATCATCTGCCCCATCCCCTTTTCCACCATACAGCGTATTTGCCGCGTCATGTCCGGCGGCAGGGCGGCGGAGGCCCGAGCCTCGCGGGCTTCATGGTCGGCAACCGGCGCGCCGATGACCCGCGCCCGGCCCAGGAGATAGAGCCGCATGGTTGGGTCGAGGCGAACCAGCCGACCGTCGCTGTCCAGCATCAGAAAATAATGCATGGCCGGGACATGGTCGTCATAGGCGAGCAACTCGATGCCGCGCAGAAAGGCGTCGCGCTCTCCGGCGGCCGAGGGCGATTGGCGCGGCGGATACACCCCTCCATAGGGCTCAAGCTCGACGTCCCGCTCGCCCAGCCGCGCCAGTTCCTCGGCAAGCCCCTTCCTGGCCCTGCAAAAGGCGTATTCCGGATAGGCTTGGTTCGCCACCTTGTAGATCCAGGAGGACCGGACGCTGAATGAAACGAAGGCGCCCTTGATTTCGGAATGGCGGTCGAGATAGGCGTCGAGCAGCAGCGGCAGTACCGCCTCGCAATCCTCCCGCTCCAGCAACGCGCGATAGCGTTCCAATACGCCCGGGGCCAGCGCCTCTTCGGCCGGCGGGGCGGGATAGTCGCGCCAGGCCTTTTCCTCGATCCCGGAAGCCGCCGGAGCGGCCTCGATCGCGCGAAGCAGCCGCTCGGCCGCAGACGGGGCCTCTTCGGCCATGGCGCCGGTGCCGGCGAGAACGGCCGCCAGGAAACTCACCAACAATAGAATGACACGCATGGCGCCATCCTGACGGCATCGGGACATACGCGCAACCGCGATTACTTTGCTCTGTTCCTTCAATGACTTGGACACGACTAGGAAAACTTATCCCCGCTTTCGAAACCTCCCGGATAATCGTCATCGGACTTCGGTCCGTTCGAAACAGCGAAAGCATTGATAGCGATGGCGAAGACCGTTTCCCTCGATCAACGGCGGCAATGCGAGATCATTGCCCAGTACTGGAGCCATAATCTGGCTTTGAGGAAAGGATGGGATGAAAAGAAAAACCGCATCCGCCTCGAGGCGAATGAAAAGCGCAGCAAAGTGTGGGATCTGCAAGGAAAGCTCGACGCTCTGGGCCGGCTGCCCCTGACCTTCCCGCGCGGGCCGGTGGATGCGGCTGCCGCCATCATGGCTGAGGCAGCGATGACGATTCGACGCGGGCAACTGGAAGACCAGCTACGCGTTGCCCGCCAGGAGCTGGCCGAAAAGGAAAAAGAATTGCAGCATGCCGAGCAACAGTGGTCGCAGTTCGACAGGCTGGTCGGCGAGTCGGTGATTAAGTGGAACGCGAATGGCTGCGAAGAGGTAACTCCGCGTCCTGCCAATTCTTAGCGATCCTCGTTTTTGAAGCACTCGCGAAAGACTTCGTCGAGCGGAGCCGGTCCCAGTTCCGCGCGGCAAAGCATCTCGCGCACTCTATCAGCCGGCAGCGCCGCGGCCGCCGCGGCCTCGCGCGCCTCCTGGTCGGGGAACGGGGCACCCAGGATGCGGAGCCGGTGCACCAGGTACAACCTTTGAGCCGGATGTAGGCGCACCAGCAGCGGGTCGCTTTCCATTTTCAGGAACAAGCGGATGGCCGGGACATAGTCGTCACGGGCCAGGAACTCGATACTACGCAGATGGCGGTCGCGCTCACTGGCGGCCGGAGGCGTCGTATGAACGATATACATGCCGCTATAGGGCGCGAGTGCGACTCCCTCCTCGCGCAACCGTGCCAATTCTTTCGCCAGCCCCTGCTTGGCTTCGCAGAAGTCCTGCTCGGGATAGGCTTCGTCCACGACGGTGCCGAGCCAGGAGTGCACGACCTTGTCGGAGAAGAAGGCGCCCTTGATCTCCGGATGGCGGTCGAGATAGGCGTCGAGCAGAAGCGGCAGCACCGCCTCGCAATCCTCCCGCTCCAGCAACGCGCGATAGCGTTTAAGTACGTCCGGCGCCAGCGCTTCTTGCGCCGACGCGGCGGGATATTCGCGCCACACCTCTTCCTCGGCCTCTAAAGATGCGTCCTCATCTTCGATCGCGCGCAACAGTTTCTCGGCCGGCGACACGGCCTCTTCGGCCATGGCGGCCATCCCGGCAAACCCGGCTATGAACAAGACTGTCAAGAAGAAATGACGCATAGGCGAAAGTCTGGGGAACTTTTGCTCCGATCACAACATAGAATATGCGAGAAGAAAGGCGAATGAGCGTCCAGCATTTTCCCATCTTTCGACCATAGCCCCATTTGGCTCCGACCATGCCACGCCTCTCCCCCCGCGCCATCGCCCGCCATCTGGTCGCCGCGCGCGGCCGGCTCTATTCGCGGGAGCTTGGAATAAGGCTCGAACGCGGGACCCCCTGGCCCCTGTTCTGCTGGCCCGTCGCCCCCTACTTGCCGTCCCAGGCTCCGCCGCCGAGCGACACAGCGGCCCTGAAGCCCAGCAGATTGTAGCGGACGTGGGGATCGGGGATATCCTCGCTGATGCCGTAGAACAGCCGCTCGGCCGAGCGCATCACCACGGCGGGTAGCTCATAATCGCCGCCTCGGGCGATGAACAGGGTGCAACCCTCGTCCATCCAGGGCGAGCCGTCCGCAGGCGCGCCGTTATAGTTCTTGTGCCAGCAGTCCTCGAGCATCTCCTGGACGTTGCCGACGGTATCGAACAGCCCCCAGGGGTTTGCCTCGTAGCTGCCGGCGGGCGCGGCCCAGACCGGATTGACCTTTTCCGAGCAGCCGGAGGCCACCCAAGCCTGGTAGACCGAAGCCTTGTCTGCATGATTTGCGTATTTGCACGCCTCGTTGGGGTTCTTTCCCCAGAAGAATTGCGTCTCGCTCCCGGCGCGGGTCGCATATTCCCATTCCGCCTCGGTGGGCAGCCGGTATCGCTTGCCGGTCCTTTCGCTGAGCCAGTCGAGGTAGGCCTTCGCCTCGTCCCGCGACAGGCAAGTGGCAGGATGCCGGTCCGTATGTTCGTAGCCCGGTTGATTGAATGCCCCGTCGGCGATGTAGGCGAGATTCGGACCTTGCGAGTATTTGGCGCTATCGGGATGCAGCGTGCCGGTATATTTGAACTTCAGCTTGCCCTTGTCCGGCGTGCGGATGACGCAGACCCCGCCGGACTGGAAGCCCGTTTCTTCGACAAAGCGCGCATACTCCCCGATCGTGACCTCGAATGCGCCGATCGCGAAGCTGTAGCCGATGGTGACCTTGTGGCGCGGGGCCTCCAGGTCGTTATCGGATCCCATCATGAACTCGCCCGGCGGGATCACGACCATCTCGGGGCAATGCTCGCAATCCTTGAAGCTCGAATGCGGGGTCATGTCCTGCGCGCTCGCAGGCCCGATTGCGAGCGCGGCCAATGCCGCGCCGTACGCAAGAACGAATTTCATCCGATGGTCCTCCCGCCAAGGCGATACTCAAAAAATTAGGCTAACCGGCTGGGCCGGCGCCGGCAATGCCCGGCGCGGATGGCGGTTAATTGGTGTCTGGGCGCGCGGCCGGTGGCTTTCCCTGCCCTTCGACCGTTCCCAATAGTGACCCTCAAATCGAGAATTCGTAGAATCGCTTGCCCCGATCGCCGCAAGAGCGCGAAGACGACAGACCATGCCCCGCATTTCATCCCGCGCCATCGCCCGCCATCTCGTGCAAACGCGCGGACGGCTGTTCTCGGAAGAGCTCGGCATCGATCTGGCCGCCGACACGCCCGAGGCCCTGTTCTGCTGGCTCGTCGCGGCGCTGCTGTTCTCCGCCCGCGTCAGCGCCGATATCGCCCTCGCGGCGGCGGCCGCGCTCATCGAGCAGGGCTGGACGACGCCTGAGAAGATGGCCGGTGCGGGCTGGGAGGCGCGCACCCGCGCGCTCAACCGGTCGGGCTATGCCCGCTACGACGAGAGCACCTCGCGCATGCTCGGCGACACCTGCGCGCTGACGGTCGCGCGCTATGGCGGCGACCTGCGCATGTTGCGCGAGTCGGCCGGCCGCGATCCGGAGGAGGAGCGCCGGCTGCTGAAGCAGTTCAAGGGCATCGGCGATGTCGGCGCGGACATCTTCTGCCGCGAGGCGCAAGTATCGTGGGACGAGCTCTACCCCTTCGCCGACGCCCGCGCGCTTACGGCCGCCCGCGCCCTCGGCCTCGGGGAAACGGCCCGCGAACTTGCGACACTGGTCTCCAAGGAGGCGTTTGCGCGCCTCGCCGCCGCCCTGGTGCGCACCGCGCGCGCCAAGGATTTCGCCGCGGTGCGCGAGGCGGCCGCCCGATAGGGGAGCGGGGCGTTTCACGGCCGCGCGGCGGCCACGGAACCGTTCGTTCGCCCGTTCGTTATCTCGGGGAGCGCGCCTGGTCGTTTTCTCGCGGAGAAAGTCCGCATCGGCGGATTTCCGTTAAGGATTTTGCGGTACACACCAAGATGTTACCCATTTGGCCGAAAGGGGTCATATCCAACCCGGGATTGCTCGTGTAGAGTAACATTGGCGGAGCTCTTGAGGCCGAAGACGCAGAGTTCAACATGGTATGATTTCGGGGTCGGCATGAGAGTGAAAAAGCGCCTTAGCGCCGTCGCGGCGATGGGCCTGTTGGCTGCCGGTTTTGCGGGCGGCACGGTAAAGCCGGTTCAGGCGCAGGGTTTTTTCGAGTTACTGTTTGGTCAACCGCGATATGAGCGGCGCGAGTGGCAACGCGGGTACCAGCACGGACCGCGGATATTTGTCCCTTCCGACCCGCAGATCCGCGTCAAGAGCCCGAGCTACTACACCTATCAGCCCGACGTGCTGACGTCGGTCTCGCTTGCCAGCCTGGCGGAGGTGAAGACGGCATCGGCCGATCCCTCGGCCGTGCAGCCCGAGACGACGCCCTTCGCCGCCGCGCTCGCGCACCTGTCGCCGGAGCTGAAGATCAGGACGTTCCGCGAGGTCGCCGGCGCCATCAGGGCCCACTATTCCGAGAACCCGCATTTCGTCTGGGTGACCGACGGCCAGGTGAACGACAAGGCGCGCGCCGCGCTGGCGGCTCTGGCCAGGGCCGGCCGGTTCGGCCTTTCGCCCCGCGACTATCTCGTCGAAGTGCCCGAGGACGGGTTCGATCCCGGCGAGGAGGCGGCGCGGCACGAGCGGCTGATCCGCTTCGAGATGGAGCTTTCGGCGGCGCTCTTGACCTATGTGCTCGATGCAACGCGCGGCCGCATCGACCCGAACCGGATTTCCGGCTATCACGACCTGCCCCGCAAGGAGGTCGATCTTCACGCGGCCATGGGCATCCTGGCGTCGATCGGCAATGTCGGCGCCTATCTCGACAGCCGAAACCCGAGCAACCCGCAGTTCAAGGCGCTGGTCGCCGAGCTCGCCGCGCTGCGCGCCAAGGGCGAGACCAGGGGCGTCGAGATCGCGCCCGGCACGTTCCTGCGGCCCGGCGCCTCCAGCCCCGAGATCGCCAACGTGATCGCGGCGATCCGGCTGCGCGGCTCCCTCGGGCTATTGGCCATTCATGCGCCCGCGTTGGCCGCCTATGACGGCGGTGCGGACTACGCGCCGGAGCTCGTCGCCGTGGTCCGCGATTTCCAGCGCGAGAACGATCTCGGCCCCGACGGCATCATCGGCCGGCGCACCATCGCCGCGCTGACGGACAGGCCGATCAAGGACAAGATCGACAAGGTCCTGCTGGCCATGGAGCGGGCGCGCTGGCTGCCGTCCTATCTCGGCTCGCGCTACGTGTTCATCAACCAGCCCGCCTTCGAAGCCGCCTATATGCAGACCGGCAAGGAACCGCTGTCGACGCGGATCATCGTCGGCAAGAAGTCGAACCAGACCGCCTTCTTCGCCGACCGGATCGAGACCGTGGAATACAATCCCTATTGGGGCGTGCCGCTGTCGATCCTCGTCAACGAGATGATGCCGGAGCTTTATAACGACCCGTCCTATCTCGATCGGATCGGCTATGAGGTGACGACGGAATCGGGGCGGCGCGTCTCCTCGCGCTCGGTCGACTGGTACGGCGTCGCCACCAAGCGGGTGTCGGTCAACGTGCGCCAGCCTCCGGGCCAGGACAACGCGCTCGGCGTGGTGAAGATCCTGTTTCCCAACAAGCATTCGATCTATATGCACGACACCCCGACCAAGAACCTGTTCGACGAGGATTCCCGCGCCTTCAGCCATGGCTGCGTGCGGCTGCAGAAGCCGCGGGAAATGGCCGCCGCCGTGCTCGGCAAGCCGATCGCCTATGTCGACAAGCGGATTGCCGAGGGGCGCAACGATTCCGACCCCGTCACCGCCGACGTCGCGGTCTATGTCGCCTATTTCACCGCCTGGCCGGCGCCGGACGGCACCGTGCGCTACTATGACGACATGTACGACCGCGACATGTATCTTGGCAGCGCCATCGCCCGCACCAATGTGACCCGCCACCCCAACGGTTAAGGCCGGGCGGCGGCCTCCATCCGTCATTACCCGCGAAGGCGGGTAAACCAGTAGCCTCATGCGCCTGTGGTTCGCACCGCCGTTTCGCTTGGGACTCCAATTACGCAATTACCAATTACGTGACAAAATTACGGTGACAGTGGAATTACGAATTACGGTGACAGTGCATTTAATTGACCATCGCCGCGGAGCGCATTGAGCAAATTAAATGCACTGTCACCGTAATGTTTCATTTGTGTGGATTTTCCTACAAATTTTTGGCGTAAAACTCACAATGTTTGTAGATTTTCGTTTTAAGAAAGATCCCATGTAGTCCTAGCTTGCCATTTCAATGCGGAAATTGGCCAGGGCACGCTTGCTAATAGTTTGCAGCGGATGCTGAAATGCCGATCTACGAATTTGCTCAGACTGCGATAAGACGGCTTGAGGCAACAGCGTTTAGTGAGGTCGGCTTGCATGAACGGCGCGACTTGCAGCGGCTCTTGCGCGAGCACGTCGAGGTTATCGCCCCGGAAACTCTTGTGATTTCGGAGGAGTTTGGGGATTGGGAGGATTCCCGTAGGCGCATCGATCTACTTGCCATCGACAAGGCTGCAAACCTTGTCGTCATCGAACTGAAGCGTACCGAAGACGGCGGCCATATGGAACTTCAGTCCATTCGTTATGCGGCAATGGTATCGACAATGACTTTCGAGCGAGCAGCTGACGCATTTGGACAATATCTCAAGCAGCACGGCAAGGAAGATCAAGACCCCCGAGCGAAAATCCTCGATTTCCTCGGTTGGGATGAACCAGACCACGAGCAATTTGCGCAAGACGTTCGGATCGTTCTTGCTTCCGCCGAGTTCTCCAAGGAGCTGACGTCTTCGGTGCTGTGGCTCAATGAGCGTGATATCGATATTCGGTGTGTCCGGCTGAAACCCTACAACCTTGATGGACGAGTCCTCGTGGATGTGCAGCAAATTATTCCGCTTCCGGAGGCCGCAGACTATCAGACCCTATTCCGTGAGAAGGCTCGGAAAGAGCGTGAGGCCCGCAGCAATGCCGATTTCACGCGATTTGATATCCAGGTTGGAGGTGAGACGCATCCGACAATGTGGAAGAGAAACGCCATTTTTGTTGTATGCAAGCATCTCTGTGAACATGGAATTGATCCAGATGAAATCACCACGCTGTTGGAGGGGTGCAAGCACCGTGTCTGGTTTTCAATGGACGGCACGTTGAATGCTTCAGAATTTGAAAGGCTTGCCTCTGAGAGGTCGTCAATAGGCGGTTCGACTTTTGATAACCGCCGATGGTTCTGCGGAGATGCTGAGCTCGTCCACGCTGACGGGAAAACCTATGCCTTCTCGAATCAGTGGGGTGGACAGATGTGGCACACGGCCATGCAGCTGCTCAAAGAGAGGTATTCCAGTTTCAAGATAGAATATTCCCCGGTACGAGGAATCGGATGACGGTGAAGGTGCGTTCACTTCACCCAACGCATGCACCGGCGACAAAGAGTCTGAATTACGAATTACGGTGACGGAATTACGATGATAGCAAGCGTAGCCCGGATGGAGCGATAGCGAAATCCGCGACCGGCCTTGCCGCTTCACGCCGAAATTCCTCCGGGCTACGCTTGTTATGCCTGCTGTCGTCTTTAGGGGAGGCATCAATGGCTGATGGCGCTTGGGTGGCCCTTGCTGGCGGCGGCATCGGTATTGCTGGCACTCTCGGCGCTACATATTTGGCCCATTGGCTCCAAATGCGCCGCACAGATCGGCTTGACGCCAAGAGGAAAGAACTCTTGCTGGCCATGCTCCAGACTGGAGACAAATGGCGGACGCTTGAAACACTGACCCGCGTCATCGGCGCTGACGAGCCGACAACCATACGTCTTCTCTTGGAAATAGGCGCCCGTGGTTCGCAAACGGGCAATTTAGTTTGGGGGCTAATTTCCCGCAATCCGTTGCCGGAAAGCGATAAGGGAGACTAGGACATCTGCCCTCTGATAAGAACAGCAGCATCACCTGGATGGCGCGCAAACGAAATCCGCGGATTGGCCCCGCCGCTTCAACGACGGCTTTCGTCCGGGACACGCTTGCCACGTCTTTAGCCTAGGCCAAGATACAGGAGCTGGCGCAATGATAATATTCGGAACGAGGGGCGTCACCATTTCGAAAGAATCCGGCACCTTCTATTGCCCTGAGTGCACAACCCGCCAACCGTACAAGCTAAAAAAAGCTCGACGTTTCTTCACGCTCTACTTCATCCCCGTCATCCCTTTGGACGCCTTGGGCGAATTCGTCGAGTGCCAAGTCTGCAAGGGCACTTACCGAACTAACGTTCTACAGTACGACCCCGACAGGCAGGCAGAGCGCATAGAAGCCGAGTTTCGCCGGGCTCTGCGACACGTCATGCTTCAGATGATGCTAGCTGACGGTCGAATTGACGAAAAGGAGGTAGAGGCTGTCTCAGCCGTCTACGAAAGCTTGACGGGTGACGTTCTAACGGCGGATGAGGTTCGTCGGGAGGCAATGGCCCAAACAGGTACGACTGTTGACATCCGCGACTACCTCGTCGGGCTCGCCGGACTGCTGAATGATGAAGGGAAGGAAATGGTTGTAAAGGCTGTCTTCCTTACCGCGATGTCGGACGGCGATCTTGCTGAACAAGAAATGGCCTTTCTGTTGCTCGTGGGTCGGGCTCTGCAGATGTCGAAGCACCATGTTCGAAGTGTTGTCCAAGAGATGATGGAGTCTGCTGCTTAACAAATCCGGATGGGGTGAGTGTAGCGAGGCTCATCTTGCCGCATCACGCCGGGCC
The DNA here is from genome assembly GCA_030688605.1 of Hyphomicrobiales bacterium. Lineage (NCBI taxonomy): Bacteria > Pseudomonadati > Pseudomonadota > Alphaproteobacteria > Hyphomicrobiales > Hyphomicrobiales bacterium. Next base: position 20,452 of record JAUYJB010000042.1, on the reverse strand, counting down.
GCATCTCCACCATACCCCTTCCCCCTCTGGCTTCTCCCCCCTTTTTCCGCCATATACTCCCCACCATGAGCGCACAAAGCGCACCGCGCGCCATCCCCTTCGTCAAGATGAACGGGCTCGGCAACGATTTCGTTATCGTCGATGCCCGAAAGGCCCCGGTGCGCCTTTCGCCGGCCGAGGTCGCGCGCGTCGCAGACCGCGAGCGCGGCGTCGGCTGCGACCAGCTCATCCTCCTGGAAAACAGCGACACGGCCGACCTCTTCATGCGCATCCATAATGCCGACGGCGGCGAGGTGGCGGCCTGCGGCAACGCCACCCGCTGCATCGCCGCGCTGATCTTCGCGGAGACCGGCCGCGCCGAGGCCGTCTTCGAAACCCGCGCGGGAAGGCTCAGGGCGTGGGCCGCGGAAGGCGGCGCCGTCAGCGTCGACATGGGGTGCCCGCGTTTCGACTGGCAGGACATCCCGCTCGCCGAGGAGTTTCGGGATACGCGCGCGATCGAGCTTCAGATCGGCCCCATCGACGCGCCGGTGCTGCATTCGCCGAGCGTCGTCAATGTCGGCAACCCGCACGCCGTCTTCTGGGTCGACGACGTGACGGCCCACGATCTTGCCCGCTTCGGGCCGCTGCTCGAAAACCACCCCGTCTTCCCCGACCGCGCCAACATTTCGCTTGCCCATGTGACGGCGCCGGACGCGATCGCGCTCAAGGTCTGGGAGCGCGGCGCCGGCCTCACCAGGGCCTGCGGCACGGCGGCGTGCGCGGCGGCCGTGTGCGCCGCGCGGAAAAAGCTCACCGGCCGCCGCGTCGCGGTGACGCTGCCGGGCGGTGTGCTCGACATCGAATGGCGCGCCGACGACCGGATTATCATGACCGGCCCGGTCGAGACCGAGTTCGAAGGCATCATCGAGCCCGCCCTCATCGCCGGGAGCGCCGCCTGATGGGCAATGAGATCATCACCTTCGGCTGCCGGCTCAACGCCTACGAGTCCGAGGTCATCCGCCTTAAGGCGGAGGCCGCGGGCCTCGGCGACGCCGTCATCGTCAACACCTGCGCGGTGACCGCGGAGGCGACCCGCCAGGCGCGCCAGGCGATCCGCAAGGCCCGCCGCGACAACCCGCGGGCGCGCATCGTCGTCACCGGCTGCGCGGCGCAGCTCGAGCCTGAGCGCTTCGCCGCCATGGCCGAGGTCGACCTGGTGCTCGGGAACGAGGAGAAGCTTGCATATGCAAGTTACCGCGATTTCGGCCTCGGGGACGAGGAGAGGGTGCGGGTCAACGACATCATGCAGGTGCGCGAGACCGCCTCCCACATGATCGGTTCTTTCGCGGGGCGGACCCGCGCCTTCCTCCAGGTGCAGAACGGCTGCGATCACCGCTGCACCTTCTGCATCATCCCCTTTGCCCGCGGGCCGTCGCGCTCGGTGCCCATGGGGGCCGCGGTCGCCGAGGCGCGCCGGCTCGCCGAGAACGGCCATGCGGAGATCGTGCTGACCGGCGTCGACATCACCGCCTACGGCGCCGACTTGGCCGGGTGCCCGTCGCTGGGCTCGCTCGCGCGCGCCGTGCTGCGCGGCGTGCCGGACCTGAAGCGGCTCAGGCTCTCCTCCATCGATTCCATCGAGGCCGACGCGGCGCTCGTCGCCGCCTTCGCCGAGGAAGCCCGGCTGATGCCGCACGTGCATCTGTCGCTGCAGTCGGGCGACGACATGATTTTGAAGCGCATGAAGCGGCGCCATTCCCGCGCCGATACGATCCGCTTCTGTGATCGGCTGCGCGAACTGCGCCCGGACATGGTCTTCGGCGCCGACATCATCGCCGGCTTCCCGACCGAGACCGAGGCGATGTTTCAGAACTCGCTTTCGATCGTCGAGGAGTGCGGCCTGACCTTCCTGCACGTCTTTCCGTTCTCCGCGCGCGAGGGGACACCCGCCGCCCGCATGCCCCAGCTCGACCGCGCCGTGGTCAAGGAGCGCGCGGCCCGCCTGCGCCGGGCTGGCGCCCGGGCGCTCGCCCGCCATCTGCAAAGCCAGCGCGGGACGACGCAGGATGTGCTGTTCGAGACCGGGCAAATCGGCCGCACCGCCCAGTTCACTCCCGTCGCGGTCACGGGCGCCCATCGGCCCGGCGTCATCGCGCCGGTGACCATCACCGGTACGAGCGACAAGGCGCTCGCCGGGCGGATCGCGGCATGAGCGAGGAGAGGGGCAACAGGCCCGGCTTCTTCCTCCGTCTGTTGCGTGGGCCCGCCGAGGAGGCGATCGAGGAGGCGGTTAAGCCCAAGCCTGAAAAACCGGCGGCCGCCAAGCCGAAACCGAAGCCCGGACCGGAGCCCAGACCGGCCGCGCGGAAAGCGGAACGGAATGAACCGGAAACTCGGCGGAAAGAACCGGAAACTCGGCGGAAAGAACCGCCATCCTCTCCCGTTCCAGTTGCAAAAAGTGAGCCCCCGCAACCCGCGCCCGAGCCCGCCAAGAAAACCTGGCTCGCGCGGCTCAAGACCGGGCTTTCCCGCTCCTCCAGCGCGCTCGGCGACAACATCGCCGCCGTCTTCACCCAGCGCAAGCTCGATGAGGAGATGCTGCAAGAGCTTGAAGACGTTCTCATTTCCGCCGACCTCGGGGTCGAGACGGCGATGAAGATCGCGCAGGCCGTGGGCCGCGGCCGCTACGACAAGGAGATCGCGCCCGACGAGGTCAAGGAGGTGCTCGCCGCCGAGGTCGAGAAGGTGCTTGAGCCGGTCGCCACGCCGCTTTCCGTCGATCCCGCCCACAAGCCCTATGTCATTCTAATCGTTGGTGTAAATGGCACCGGCAAGACCACGACCATCGGCAAGCTCGCGCATTCCTTCCGCAATCAGGACCGCTCGGTGATGCTCGCCGCCGGCGACACCTTCCGCGCCGCCGCCATCGAGCAGCTCCGGATCTGGGGCGAGCGCACCGGCGCCCCGGTCATCGCCCGCGACATCGGCGCGGACGCCGCCGGCCTCGTCTTCGACGCCATCGGGGCGGCGAAGGAGGCGGGGACCGACATTCTGATGATCGACACGGCCGGCCGGCTGCAGAACAAGGCTAACCTCATGGCGGAGCTTGAAAAAGTGGTACGCGTCATCAACAAGCAGGACGAAACTGCGCCGCACGACGTGATCCTGGTGCTCGACGCCACCACCGGACAGAACGCCGTGCAGCAGGTCGAGATCTTCAGGAACGTGGCCGGCGTCACCGGCCTCGTCATGACCAAGCTCGACGGCACCGCCCGCGGCGGCATTCTGGTCGCCATCGCGGCGAAATACGCTCTGCCGGTGCACGCCATCGGCATCGGCGAGGGGCTCGACGATCTGCAGCCATTCGAGGCGCGCCAGTTCGCCCGCGCCATTGCGGGTCTTGCAGACTAAGCGCATGGAAAGAAAGCTCAATCCCTGGCTCAAGCTGGCGCTCGACCTTGGCCCGCTTCTGGTCTTCTTTGTCGTCAATGCCAGGCTCGGCATTTTCTGGGCGACGGGGACATTCATGGGCGCCATGGTGCTGAGCCTTGCCGTCTCCTATGCGATTTCGCGCACCGTCGCGCTGATGCCGCTGGTCACGCTGGCCTTCGTCATGATTTTCGGCGGCCTGACGCTGTGGCTGCAGGACGAGACTTTCATCAAGGTCAAGCCGACGCTGGTCTATCTCCTTTTCGCCGTCATTCTCGGCGCCGGCATGGCCTTCCAGCGGCCGCTGCTGAAGCCCTTGCTCGGCACCATGCTGGCGCTTTCCGAGACTGGCTGGCGGCTACTGACCTGGCGCTGGACGGGATTCTTCCTCGCCCTTGCCGTACTCAACGAGATCGTCTGGCGCAACGTCTCGACCGACACCTGGGTCGCCTTCAAGGTGTTCGGCTTTCTGCCGCTGACCCTCCTCTTCGCGGTCGCGCAGGTGCCGCTCATGCAGCGCTTCGAACAGCGGGGCAAGGATAAACAATCGATTGATTAAAACGCGGCTCAGCCGCCGCTCCGACCGGCGGCTCCGGCGGCCGAGCCGGCTTCGGCTGCGACCTTGGCGACGATTTTGCGCAGCAACGCCAGGCTGCCTTCGTCGAGCGGGCCGATATGCTTGTAGCGGATGATGCCCTTGCCATCGACGACGAAGGTCTCGGGCACCCCATAGACGCCCCAATCGATGGCCACGCGCCCGCTATCGTCGACGCCGACGGCCTGGTACGGATTGCCGAGCTGGCCGAGGAAGCGCAGGGCGTTCTCCGTCGCGTCCTTGTAGTTGAGGCCATACATGCGCGCGCGCCCGTCCTGCGCCAGTTCCATCAGATGGGGATGCTCCTGCCGGCACGGCCCGCACCACGAGGCCCAGATATTGACCAGGCTGACTTCGCCCTCGGCAAGGTTGGCGCTGGAAAAGCCGGGCATCGGCCGGCCTTTTTCGAGCAGGCCTTCGAGCGGCTTGAGCTCGAAGTTCGGCACCGGCTTGTCGATCAGCACCGACGGGATGCGGTGCGGGTCGCCGGAAAAAAGCTGGACATAGAACAGGCCGGCGAGGCCGAGGAAGATCAAGAGCGGTATGACAACCGCGAGCGTGCGCCGCCGCGCCGGGCGGGCCTCACGCGGTTCGGTCGAGGTCACCATCGGCTAGTTGTCTCCGGCGCTTGCCGAGCGGCGGCGGATGCCGCGCGCCTCGAGGTCGGCGAGGGTGCGCCGCTGTATGCGGTGGTCGGCGACAACCCAGACGATGAGCAACAGCAGAATGACAGTGGCAAAGGCGTAAGCCGCGGCGACGAAAGCCAGGTGACCGGTGAACATCAGCGCGCTCCCGCTTCCGCGCCGGAAAGCTGGGCGGCGTCGGCGCGGCTCTGCCGCAGGCTGCGCACCCGGCGGCGCAGTATCTCGTTGCGCATGGCCATCAGATGCAGGGCGATGAACAACAGCGTATAGGCCACGGCCATGACCAGAAGCGGCGCGAGGATGCTCGGATGGATCGCCGGCCCGCTCATGCGGAACACGCTTGCCGGCTGGTGAAGCGTGTTCCACCAGTCGACCGAGAATTTGATGATCGGCACATTGACGAAGCCGACCAGCGCCAGGATCGCCGCCGCCCGGCCGGCGCGCGAAGGCTCGTCGATCGCCTGCCACAGGGCCATCAGCCCGAGATAAAGGAAGAACAGCACCAATACGGAGGTCAGCCGCGCGTCCCACACCCACCAGGCGCCCCAGGTGGGCTTGCCCCAGATCGAGCCGGTGATCAGCGCCAATAGCGTAAAGGCGGCGCCGATCGGGGCCGCCGCCTTGGCGGAGACATCGGCAAGCGGATGCCGCCACACCAGCGTGCCGAGCGCGGAGAAGGCGATCAGCGTATAGCAGGCCAGCGCGATCCAGGCCGCCGGCACATGGATGTACATGATGCGCACCGTCTCGCCCTGCTGATAGTCGGCGGGCGCGGTGAAGAAGCTCATATAGAGGCCGACGGCGAAAGCGATGGCGCTCGATCCGATCAGCCACGGCAGAACCGCGCCCGCGAGCTTGAGGAATCGGGTCGGATTGGCAAACTGCACGATACCCATGGGGGCTTATCTAGAACGCTTCAGGTTCGCGTGCAATGCGCTGCGGCTTTTAGTCGTGTCTTGGGATGGGGAAGTGGCGGCTGAGCGTTACCCAGGGACGTCCGGTGATAGAGCAGGCTTGCTCACCTATGAGATCGCACAGCGGACAATCCAAGGGTGCAATTCGTACCGCCGAGAGACCAAGAGCAGGAGCTAAGCGATTGAACACTATTGGGCGCAGTTCCAAGCGAACTCAAAAGGCATCTCGACGACCACTCAAATCTCTGCAAAATGGAAACATGCCAAAGGTGAATAAAGACATATTGGTTTGGGCACGCGTGACGGCCGGGCTTTCCGAAGAGGAGGCTGCCAAGAAACTCGGCCTAAGCGGACCGGAAAGGCTGAAGGCGCTGGAGGAGGGCATTCGAGACCCCAGCCGACGCCAATTGGTGAACATGTCCAAGACCTATCGCCGACCCCTCTTAGCATTCTATTTGCCTGAGCAGCCACCGGAAAGCGATAAAGGCCAAGATTTTCGTACGCTTCCCGGTGGGGGAGCGGCGGGCTCCGAGGCATTGGTTGATGCCCTTCTTCGCGATGTTCATGCTCGACAGGCGCTTGTCCGAACGGCTCTTGAGGAGGCAGAAGAGGACGTGCCGCTTCCTTTCGTCGGGTCTGCCGAGATGAAGGACGGCATTGAGCCGCTCGTAGCCTCCATCAGAACAGCGTTGGGTTTTAACGCGAACGATTTCCGCAGCCAGGGTACCGTTACAGACGCCTTTGCGGCACTGCGCGCAGCAACTGAGAAAGCGGGTGTCTTGGTGCTCCTTATGGGGAATCTCGGGTCGCATCACACCAACATTGACGTGAGATTTTTTCGTGGCTTTGCACTTGCTGATAACGTCGCGCCCTTTGTCATAGTCAATGAAAATGACTCACGGGCGGCATGGTCCTTCACTCTTGTGCACGAGCTCGCGCATATATGGCTCGGTCAAACAGGCATCAGCGGTTACGACGGCGAGGCTGCAGTCGAGAGGTTTTGCGATGCGGTTGCTGCGAGGTTTCTGCTGGACCCAGCGGAACTTGAAGAAGTCGGCGTGCGCAAGGCAGCGAATTTCGACGATTTGAAGGATCGGATCACCGCGTTCGCCGGTGACCGGAACCTCAGTCGAAAGATGGTCGCCTATAACCTTTGGCGGTCTGACGTTATTTCCCGCGCAGTTTATTCGACATTGAGCGATGCCTTTGACACTGAACGTGTGGCTCAAAAGGAGGCCCATCCGAAGGCAGAGACAGGCCCGGACTATTACGTTGTGAGGCGGCATCGCGTTGGGCCGGGTCTGATTGGCCTTGTGAAGCGCATGGTTGCAATTGGCACTCTCACGACCACAAAAGCTGGGCGCGTGTTGGGCGTCAAACCGACCGCTGTCAATCGTCTCGTAGATGGCAGTCGCGCTGCATAGTGGGGGACTTGTGCTCTATCTCCTCGATGCCGACACACTGATCCGAGCTGACAGTACGTATTACCCTCTCAGGCGCTTTCCGGTTTTCTGGGAATGGCTCCAGCACATGGGAATTGCCGGCGCCGTAAAGGTACCGATTGAGCAGTATGAGGAAATTACGGTCGGAAAAGGCTTGCTTGTCGACTGGCTGAACGAAGAGGATATTAGAGCAGCCCTTCTGCTCCATGAAGAGGCGGACCCGGCGATTGTCGCGGCCGTGACACAGACTGGCTATGCCCCCGACCTTAATGAGGCAGAACAGGAAGAAATTGGTTGCGATCCCTTCTTGATAGCTTACGGATACGCTGCAATCGGTGAGCGTTTTGTGGTGACATTTGAAGTTTCGGCGCCGAGCAAGCAAAGGGCGAAGCGGAAAGTGCCAGATATCTGTAATGAACTCGGTATCCCGTGCGGGACGCTATTCGACGTAATCGAGGCACTCGACTTTACGACTGACTGGAAGCCTGAATGAATTTCGGCTCTCGGGACATCCCGCCCCATGGCCCGACCACGCCCTTGCTCCATCACTGCACGGCTGCGCGCAGCGCCGCGGCGGCGGCCAGCGGCGAAAGCACCACGCTTGCCAGGCTCAGCGCCACCAGGATCAGGAACGGCGTCGCGAAGGGCACCGGCCCGGCAATTGCCGCCTTGATCGCGGAAACCCCGAAGATCAGCACCGGCACATAGAGCGGCATGACTAGCACCGCGGTGAGCAGCCCGCCGCGCCGCAACGCCAGGGTGAGCCCGGCGCCGATGGCGCCGATGAAGCTGATCGCCGGCGTGCCGACCAGCATGGTCAGCGCCAGGGGACCGATCGCCTTTGCCTCGAGATTCAGCACGACGCCGAGCAGCGGCGCCGAGACGGCAAGCGGCACGCCGGTGGTGATCCAGTGGGCGAGGCTCTTGGCCGCCGCCACCAGCTCCAGCGGCAGCGGCGCCATCATCATCACGTCGAGCGAGCCGTCCTCATAGTCGGCCTGGAAGATGCGGTCGAGCGTCAGCAGCGCCGCCAGCAGCAGCGCCGCCCACAATATCCCCGGCGCCACACGCGACAGGAGATTGAGGTCGGGCCCGACGCCGAGCGGGATCATCGACACGACGATCAGGAAGAAGCCGACCGCCATGCCGGCGCCGCCGCCCTGGCGCACGGCAAGCCGCAGGTCGCGCTTGAGAAGAGCGGTGAAACTCATGGCGCCGTTCCCCCCAGCGAAAGGCGCTGGGCGAATTTGGCGCCAAGCTCCATGTGAGTGGTGGCGAGCAGGATCCCGCCTGTGGCCACGTGATCGTCCATCAGCCGCGCGAGGCGTTCCTGCGCCATCCGGTCGAGCGAGGCGGTCGGCTCGTCCAAGAGCCAGATCGGCCGCGGCACCAGCTTGAGACGCGACAGGGAAAGCTTGCGCCGCTGGCCGGCGGAGAGAAACTGCGCCGGAAGGTCGGCGATATCGTTCAGATCGAAAACGGCTAGCCCCTCGGAGATGTCGCCGCCGCCCAGAAAGCGCGTCCAGAAGGCGAGATTCTCGGCAACCGTAAGCTGCGCCTTGGTGGCGTCGGCGTGACCGACATAATGCGCCTGCTCGCCGAGCGAGGCCTCCGCTTCGCCGCCTTCGAGATTCAGGCTGCCGGCGGCGAAGCGGCCGAGGCCGGCGATCGCCCGGATCAGCGTCGTTTTGCCGCTGCCGTTGGGACCCTCGATCAGCAGCCCCTCGCCGGAGGCGAGCCGGATGCCGACGCCATGAAACAGCTCCCGTCCGCCGCGCTCGCAGGTGAGCCCCTCGCCGATCAGGCGCATGGGACGGCCGTTTTCTTGGTTGTCATCCTCACGCGTCCCTTCTTCTCCGCACCATTCCTTCGGTTGGCAGCCGTCGCGGAATTCTTATATAAGGCCAGCGACGGCGCGCCTACCCGCAACACCGGTTAGGCGGCATCGTCGATGCCTGCCAAAACCATGTCCTGCATGCTCCGAGCCGGGCAGCAGCGGCGGAGAGTTCCTCCGAACTCATAAACGGCGCCATGACGACATAAGGGTAAGGACACCGTGACAACTCCCTCGACCTCGCTTGACACATTCAAGGCCCGCAAGAAGCTGAAGGTGGGCGACAAGGTTTACGAATATTTCGACCTGAAGGCCGCGGAAAAGAACGGCCTTGCCGGCATCTCGAAACTGCCCTTCTCGCTCAAGGTGTTGCTCGAGAACCTGCTGCGCCACGAGGATGGACGCACGGTCAAAGCCGATGATATCCGCGCCATGGCCAAATGGCTGAAGGGCCGCAAGAGCGACCGCGAGATCGCCTTCCGTCCGGCGCGGGTGCTGATGCAGGACCTCACCGGCGTGCCGGCGGTGGTCGATCTTGCCGCGATGCGCGACGCGATGACGGCGCTCGGCGGCAACGCCAAGAGGATCAATCCGCTGGTCCCGGTCGACCTCGTCGTCGACCACTCCGTCATGGTCGACGCCTTCGGCAGGCCCAGCGCGTTTCAGAGCAATGTGAAGCTCGAATATGCGCGCAATGGCGAGCGTTACAATTTCCTCAAATGGGGCCAGGAGGCGTTCGACAATTTCCGCGTCGTGCCGCCGGGAACCGGCATCTGCCACCAGGTCAATCTGGAGTATCTGTCGCAGACCGTGTGGACCCGGCGCGAGAAGCGGGCCGGCCGCAAGGGCAAGACCAGAGTCGATGTCGCCTATCCGGACACGCTGGTCGGCACCGACAGCCACACCACCATGGTCAACGGCCTTGCCGTGCTCGGTTGGGGCGTCGGCGGCATCGAGGCGGAGGCGGCGATGCTCGGCCAGCCGATCTCGATGCTGATCCCCGAGGTCATCGGCGTCAAGATGACCGGAAAGCTGAAGAACGGCGTCACCGCGACGGACCTGGTCTTGACCGTGACCCAGATGCTGCGTGCCAAGGGCGTGGTCGGCAAGTTCGTCGAATATTACGGGCCCGGCCTCGACCATCTGTCGCTGGCCGACCAGGCGACCATCGCCAACATGTCGCCGGAATATGGCGCCACCTGCGGTTTCTTCCCCATCGACGCGGAGACCATCGCCTATCTGAAGGCGACCGGCCGCAAGCCGGGGCGCGTGGCGCTGGTCGAGAAATACGCCAAGGCCCAAGGCCTGTTCCGGGCCAAGACGACGCCCGATCCGGTGTTCACCGAAACAGTGGAGCTCGATCTCGGCAGCGTCGAGCCGAGCCTCGCCGGGCCGAAGCGGCCGCAGGACCGGGTGCGGCTCGAGGATGCAAGCACTGCCTTCCGCGAGGCGCTCGCCAAGGAATACGGCAAGGGGGCGGAGGCCGAAAAGCGCTTTCCGGTCGCCGGCAAGAACTACGATCTCGGCCATGGCGACGTGGTCATCGCGGCGATTACCTCGTGCACCAACACCTCCAATCCGAGCGTCATGCTCGGCGCCGGCCTCATCGCCCGCAACGCCAACGCCAAGGGGCTGAAGGTCAAGCCGTGGGTCAAGACCTCGCTCGCGCCGGGCAGCCAAGTGGTCACCGAATATCTCCACAAGGCCGATCTGCAGAAGGAGCTCGACAAGCTCGGCTTCAACCTCGTCGGCTATGGCTGCACCACCTGCATCGGTAATTCCGGGCCGTTGCCGGAGGAGATCTCCAAGGCCATCGCCAAGCACGATCTGGCGGTCTGCTCCGTGCTTTCGGGCAACCGCAATTTCGAGGGCCGGGTGAGCCAGGACGTGCGCGCCAACTATCTCGCCTCGCCGCCGCTGGTCGTCGCCTATGCGCTCGCCGGCAGCCTCAATGTCGACCTCGCGCGCGATCCGCTGGGCACCGACAGGAAGGGGCGGCCCGTCTATCTGAAGGACATCTGGCCGTCGGCGCGGGAAGTCGCCGACACGGTGCGCAGATCGGTGCGCCGCTCGATGTTCAAGAAGCGCTATGGGGACGTGTTCAAGGGCGACGCGAGCTGGCGCAAGATCAAGGTTGCGGCAGGCCTCAACTATGATTGGGACGACGCCTCGACCTATGTCCGCAACCCGCCCTATTTCGACGGCATGACGCATGCGCCGGAACCGGTCTCCGACATTGTCGGCGCCCGCATTCTCGGCCTGTTCCTGGATTCGATCACCACCGACCACATCTCGCCCGCCGGCGCTTTCCCCGCCGCCAGCCCGGCCGGCAAATATCTCGTCGCCCGAGGCGTCGAACCGAGGGACTTCAACTCCTACGGCACGAGGCGCGGCAACCACGAGGTGATGATGCGCGGCACCTTCGCCAATATCCGCATCAAGAACCAGATGGTTCCGGGCATCGAGGGCGGCGTGACGGTGCATTACCCCTCGGGCGAGCGGATGCCGATCTACGACGCGGCGGTGCGCTATCAGAAGGAGGCCGTGCCGCTCGTCGTCTTCGCCGGCAAGGAAGATGGCAGCGGCTCAAGCCGCGACTGGGCCGCCAAGGGGCCGCGGCTTCTCGGCGTGCGCGCCGTCGTCACCCAGTCCTTCGAGCGCATCCACCGTTCCAACCTGATCGGCATGGGCATTCTGCCGCTGACCTTCGAGGAGGGAACCTCCTGGCAGTCACTGGGGCTGAAGGGCGACGAGACGGTGACGATCAAGGGCCTTTCGGGTGAGATCACGCCGCGCCAGAAGATGAAGGCGGAGATCACCTATGCCGACGGCAGCAAGAAGTCGGTGCCGCTTCTCTGCCGCATCGATACGCTCGACGAGATCGACTATTTCAAGAATGGCGGTATCCTGCATTACGTGCTGCGCAACATGGCGGAAGCCGCCTGAGCGGGGGACCTCCCGCGCGCCTCACCCGATCGTGACTCGCAAGTGAGCGGCCACGCGCCTATTGATTGTGCAAACGCGGTCGGCTCGCCGCGGGGGCGAATTCGGGCGCAAGGTCGATGAAAACACACCGGGCAGGAACGTTTCGCGCGACTGTGGCGCTACTTGTGGGCATCGCCGCCTCTTCTGCCGCGGGGCCGGCTGCCGCGGGGGGCGGCTTCACCACCGTCATCGAGCTGTTCACCAGCCAGGGCTGCTCCTCCTGTCCGCCCGCCGACGCGCTGCTCGGCAAGCTCGCCAGGCGCGACGACATGGTGGCGCTGTCCCTGCCGGTCGACTATTGGGACTATCTCGGCTGGAAGGACACGCTCGCCAGCCCCGCAAACTCCGCCCGCCAGCGCGCCTACGCCCATGCCCGCCACGACCGCGCCGTGTATACGCCGCAGGTGGTGGTCAACGGCGTCGTCCATGCCGCCGGCAACGATCCGGCGAGTGTGGCCGAGGCGTCCGCCGACGCGCGCGACCGGCTCGAGGATGAATGGGTGCCGATTTCGGTCGACAGCAAGGGCGACATGCTGCGGGTGCACGCGGCGGATTCGAACGGCGAGGCGCGCTACGGGTCCGGGACGCTGTGGCTGGTGCTTTACTCCGAGGTCGAGGAAGTCAGCATCAAGCGCGGCGAGAATGCCGGCAGGACCATCCGCTACTACAATGTGGTGCGCGAGATGAGCCCGATCGGCATGTGGCACGGCAAGGCCATGAGCGTCGACTTGCCGAAGAGCGACGTGCGGGGCCGCGGCTATGACGGCTGCGCGGTGCTGCTGCAGGCGGGCTACGCCGGGCCGATCATCGGCGCCGCCGTACTGCCCGGCTGGTAGCGCGACAGTCTATCGCGTTCTGACCATTGACATGACAGGAGCGGGGGCGTAGCAGCGTCCGTGGGACACCCCTCCCCAACGAGGGGCCTCTATCTGGAAGGGTAGAACCACATGACGCAACAACGCCCGGCGGTGCGGCCGGTCAATCCGCACTTCTCCTCCGGTCCGTGCGCCAAGAGGCCGGACTGGTCCCTCGAAAACCTCAAACAAGCCCTGGTCGGCCGCTCGCATCGCTCCAAGGAAGGCAAGGCGCGGCTCAAGCGCGCCATCGACCTGACCCGCGACATCTTGCGCGTGCCGACTGACTACCGCATCGGCATCGTGCCGGCGTCGGACACCGGTGCGGTGGAGATGGCGCTGTGGTCGCTGTTGGGCGCGCGCGGCGTCGACCTGCTGGCCTGGGAGAGTTTCGGCTCCGGCTGGGTCACCGACGTGACCAAGCAATTGAAGCTTCCCGACGTGCGCACGCTCACCGCCGATTACGGCGACTTGCCCGATCTTGGCGCGGTCGATTTCGACCGCGACGTGGTCTTCTGCTGGAACGGCACCACGTCGGGCGTGCGGGTTCCCGACGGTGACTGGATCGCCGCCGACCGCGCCGGCCTCACCATCTGCGATGCAACCTCGGCCGCCTTCGCCCAGAGGCTTGACTGGGACAGGCTCGACGTTATCACCTTCTCCTGGCAGAAGGTGATGGGCGGCGAGGCGGCGCACGGCATGCTTGTACTTTCGCCGCGCGCGGTCGAGCGGCTCGAGACCTACGCGCCGGCTTGGCCGCTGCCGAAGATTTTCCGCCTGACCAAGGGTGGCAAGCTCATCGAGGGCATCTTCGTCGGCGAAACGATCAACACGCCGTCGATGCTGTGCGTCGAGGACTATCTCGACGCGCTTAACTGGGCGCAGGAGATCGGCGGCCTCGACGCGCTTATCGCCCGCGCCGACGCCAACCTCAAGGCGGTGAGCGCGTGGGTCGCCAAAACCCCCTGGGTCGATTTTCTCGCCCGCGAGCCGCAAACCCGCTCCAACTCGTCGGTATGCCTAACCATTGTCGATCCCGGCATCGCCGGCCTGCCGGCCGGGGAACAGGCGGCGTTCGCCAAATCCCTGGTGCGGCTCGTCGAGCAGGAAGGCGTCGCCTACGACATCGGCGCCTATCGCGACGCGCCGCCGGGACTGCGCATCTGGTGCGCGAGCACGGTAGAGACCGGCGACATCGAGGCGCTCACGCCATGGCTCGACTGGGCCTTTGCCGAGGCCGGCGCCTCGGTCCCGGCCGCCTGACCGACCCTTCGTCCATTCCCATCATCAGAGACTGCCGCTCGATCTCCGCGCGGCGGACCGCAAGAGGAACAAGAGCATGGCTCCCAAGGTATTGATCTCCGACAAGCTCAGCCCCGCGGCGGTCGGCATCTTCAGGCAGCGCGGTATCGAGACCGATGTGAAGACCGGGCTCTCCAAGGAGGAGCTCGCCGAGATCATCGGCGGTTATGACGGGCTTGCCGTGCGCTCGGCGAGCAAGGTGACGGAAAAGGTGCTGGCCAAGGCCGATCGGCTGAAGGTCATCGGCCGCGCCGGCATCGGCGTCGACAATATCGACATCGCGGCCGCCTCCCAGAAGGGCATCATCGTGATGAACACGCCGTTCGGCAATTCGATCACGACGGCCGAGCACGCCATCGCGCTGATGCTGGCGCTGGCCCGCCAGATCCCCGCCGCCGACGCCTCGACCCAGGCCGGCAAATGGGAAAAGTCGAAATTCATCGGCGTCGAGATCACCGGCAAGACGCTCGGCATCATCGGCTGCGGCAATATCGGCTCGATCGTCGCCGACCGCGCCCAGGGCCTGGCCATGAAGGTGATCGCCTACGACCCGTTCCTGTCGGACGAGCGGGCCAAGCAGATCGGGGTCGAAAAGGTCGAGCTCGACGCGCTCTTGAGCCGTGCCGACTTCGTCTCTCTGCACACGCCGCTGACCGACAAGACCCGCAACATCATCGACGCGGCGGCCCTCAAGAAGATGAAAAAGGGCGCCTTCCTGATCAATTGCGCGCGCGGCGGTCTCGCCGACGAGGCCGCCGTCAAGGTGGCACTCGAGGACGGCCATATCGCCGGGGCCGCCTTCGACGTGTTCGTCGAGGAGCCGGCGCACGAGGACATCCTGTTCGGCGTGCCCGGCGTCATCTGCACGCCGCATCTCGGCGCCTCGACCCGCGAGGCGCAGGAGAACGTCGCCCTGCAGGTCGCCGAGCAGATGTCCGACTATCTGCTCACCGGCGCGGTGGTCAACGCCGTCAACACGCCGTCGATCTCGGCCGAGGAGGCGCCGCGGCTTGCCCCCTTCTGCGCCCTTGCCGAGCAGCTTGGCCTGTTCGCGGGCCAACTGACCGAGACCGCGATCAAGGCCGTCCGGCTCGAATATGACGGCTTCGTGGCCGAGATGAACACGACCTTGCTGACCAACGCGGCGCTGGCCGGCCTGCTGCGGCCGCTCCTGCACGACGTCAACACGGTGAGCGCGCCGATCATGGCCCGCGAGCGCGGCATGAAGGTCGAGGAAATCCGCCGCGCCCAGTCCGGCGCCTACGAGACCTATATCCGGCTGACCGTCATCACCGACCGCCAGGAGCGCTCGGTGGCCGGCACCGTCTTCTCCGACGGAAGGCCGCGGCTGATCCAGGTCAAGGGCATCAATATGGACGCCGAGCTCAAGCCGCACATGATCTACATCACCAACGACGACAAGCCGGGCATCATCGGCGCGCTGGGGACCACTCTGGGCAATGCCGGCGTCAACATCGCCACCTTCAATCTCGGCCGCGACAGGGCCGGCGGCAACGCGATTTCGCTCGTGGAGATCGACGAGCCGCTCGACCCCGAAACGCTGAAGAAAGTCAGCGCCTTGCCGCATATCCGCCAGGTCAAACCGCTGCGGTTTTAGATGGAGTCTTGCGCTCGGAAGGGACCGCCATGCGCCGAGACGGGACATGCGGTGGCGGAGCAGAGTTGGTCTGCTGCCATATTGAGCGGCGGACGCCGCAGGGGCTGCAACTCGTACGAGCGGGTCTGACCTCAAGCGGGCATACGGCGCACGTCTCCTTCGTCGGTTCGACAGCGATTAGCGTCGAAATTTCCGGCACTGAGGAAGGAAACGCCCCTGCCGGTTCCTTGAGAAGAGGCTGCCCCCGGAGGCGCCGGTCAGATGGCCGGGCACGTCGTCTCCCGGACCAATCCGGCAAAAACCGGCGAGACAATGAGCAGACAGAGGGAACTCCTCGCACAGGGGCGCCTTTCTGATGCTCTCGGTTCAAGGCCAATGGGCCATCTTCGCCGTCGGCCCACCGCTTTGGGCGATCGGCAAGGATTGCGGGTGGCGATCGCGATGATCTCCCGCGAAAGACTGGAAAAAAGAAGACCGATCAAGGCGTTGGATTGTCATCCAATCATCACGTGAGCTTCATACAAGCTTGATGTGGCTGCACTAAAGTCCCCGCGCAGGCGGAATCGCGTCGATGAGGTTTGCCTCCGGCGTCAATCGCCGAGTGTCGAGTAATCAAGGAAGGCGCAGGTGACATCCAAGGTCCTCACCGTTCTTGCTGCGTTGGTTATAGGTACCGCCCTGTATGCGGCGGCCGTCCGCGACCGCATATCGATCGTCGGTTCCTCGACGGTCTTCCCGTTCACGCAGGCCGTGGCCGAGAAGTTCGCCAACAAGACCGGTGAGGCCGCACCCGTCGTCGAGTCGACCGGCACCGCCGTCGGCATGAAGCTGTTCTGCGGCGGCATCGGCCCGGACCATCCGGACCTCACCGGCGCGTCGCGGCCGATGAAAGAGTCCGAGTACAGGGCTTGCGTGGCCAACGGCATTGACAGCATCACCGAGGTTCAAATCGGCTTCGACGGAATTGCCTTCGCGCACGCGCGCAGCGGCGTTGAAATGGTCCTCGCCAAGAAGCAGCTCTTCCAGGCTCTGGCCGCCGAAGTCGAGGTCGACGGCAAGATCGTCGCCAATCCTTACAGAAAGTGGAGCGACATCGACGCTTCGCTGCCCGATGCGCCGATCACCGTGTTTGGACCGCCGCCCACTTCCGGCACACGCGACGCCTGGGTCGAGCTCGTCATGGAGCAAGGCTGCGAGGAGTTTGCGGCCATCAAGAAGCTCGACAAGAACCGCATTTGGAAGGCGGCCTGCGCGCGCATGCGCCAGGATGGCCACTTCATCGAGGCCGGCGAGAACGACAATCTCATCGTCCAGTGGCTCGATGCCGACCATAACGCCTTCGGCATTTTCGGTTTTTCCTTCCTGCACGAGAATGAGGACAAGCTGAAGGGCGTTGCGATAGGAGGCATCGTGCCGAGCATCGACACGATCGCCGACGGCTCATACCCGGTATCGCGGCCCCTGTTCTTCTACATCAAGAACGCGCATCGCGGCGTCATCCCCGGCCTTGAGGAGTTCGTCACCGAGTATGTTTCCGAACAGTCGATGGGCGACGACGGCTATCTTTCCGAAGGCGGGCTCATTCCGCTCTCTGCGGAGAAGCGCGAGGAGGTTCGCGCCGCGGTGAAGAGGGGCGAGAACGTGTCGCGTTTCGGCAGCTAGAACAAGGTGTCAGGGGCCGCGCTGGGCGACCGCCGTGGCCGTTGACGTGACAAGACGCGCGCTTACAGCCGTCTTTGCGACTTCCGCATCGGGCAGCGGTGGAGTAGAGCCATCATTGACCATCCGGGGGACAGCGTCAGCGTATCCTCCAATGTGGCGCAATTGTGCGCGCGCTTGCCCCTTCTTTGTGGAGGGTGAAGGAATTCTGCCCTGCTAGCCGTTGTTGCTCTATTTTTCGGCCGCCGCGCATGCCTTCTTCCGGTTCTGCAAAAATCCAGGACTGCCCTTGCCGTCGCGCTGGTTGATTTGAATTGTCAGCAATGCCGGTGGGATGTTCCTGCGCGCGGGGGCCCCTCTTTTCGCGCTTTTTGATCAGTTGTCGTGCGCTTATGTTTGGGAGTCCAGAAACCCGGAATGTTTCTGGCCCTTTTTGGCCGCTTTCGGCGCCGCGCCCCTCACACAGGGGCGCCGGAAGCCTTCCGCCGGCTGGCAATGGCGATGCCGCTCATGACCAGGACGAAGCCGAGCGCGTGATAGAATTGAATGCGCTCGCCGAGAATGAGGATGGCGAGGATCGAGCCCAAAACGGGGATCAGATGGAAGAACGGCGCGACCCAGTTGGCGCCGGCAAGCTGCACGGCGCGGTTGTAGCACGTATAGGCGATGACTGCGGGAAACAGGACCATGTAGAGGCTTGCCGCCGCCGCCGCCCAGGTCGGATTGACGGTGCGGCCGGCGGCAAGCTCCATCGCCCAGAACGGCGACAGCACCAGGCAGCCAATGAAGAAGGTGGCGACGAGAAAGCTCAGCCAGTGGATCTGCGGGCTTTCGCGCAGCCAGGCGGTGTAGGCCGCCCAGCTGAACATGGCCGCCAGCAGCCACAGGTCGCCGCGGTTGAGGTCGAGCGTCAGCAGCACCGCCGGGTCGCCGCGAACGACGACATAGATGACCCCGGTCAGCGAAACCGCCACGCCGATGACCTGGAACAGGGTCGGCGTCTCGCGATAGGTCGCAAATACGACCAGCGCGATCAGAACCGGCATGCTCGATTGCAGCAGGACCGCGTTCATCGCCACCGTGTATTGCAGGCCGATATAGGCGAATGTATTGAAGCAGGCGATGCCGATGACGGAGAGCACCAGCATGATGCGCCAGCGCCTGAGGATCGTCGGCAGATCGCGCTTCAGATGCGGCCAGGCGAAGGGCAGCAGGACCACGAAGGCGCCGACCCAACGGATCATGGCCAGCGTGATCGGCGGTACGTCGGCGCGCACGCCGCGCGCGGCGATGAAGTTTCCCGCCCAGCACAGCATGGTGATGAGCGCGAGCAGCGTCGGCTGCTGGTAGGACCAGACGAAGGCGCGTCGGACCGGGTCGGTCATTCATGGGCTCCCGCAAAACGCTCGGTTGGTAAAGGCTTGCCGCTGCGCTGTAAAGGCGGCCGGACGAATGGTCGCGATGCGCGCTCGGGCGTTTTCAATTGCCGTTGAGTGTGGCAGAAGTCCCGGTTGGCCCGGACTAAGGGCGCCGCGCGGCATAAAGGGGCGTTGAGGCATGGCGAATGTGGTGGCCGTCGGCTCGCAATGGGGCGACGAGGGCAAGGGCAAGATCGTCGACTGGCTGTCCGAGCGCGCCGACATCGTGGTTCGCTTCCAGGGCGGTCACAATGCCGGCCACACCCTTGTCATCAATAAGACGACCTACAAGCTGAGCCTGCTGCCCGCCGGCGTGGTCCGGCCCGGCAAGCTCGCGGTGATCGGCAATGGCGTCGTTCTCGACCCGCACGCGCTGGTCGACGAGATCGGCCGGCTCGAAGCGCTCGGCGTCAGCGTCTCGCGCGACAATCTGCGCATCGCCGAGAACGTACCGCTGATCCTGTCGCTGCACCGCGACCTCGACGCCTTCCGCGAATCCTTGACCAGCGGCACCCGCATCGGCACCACCAAGCGGGGCATCGGCCCGGCCTACGAGGACAAGGTCGGGCGCCGCGCCATCCGGCTCATGGACCTCGCCAATCTGCCGACGCTGAAGGGCAAGATCGAGCGCCTGCTCACCCACCACAACGCGCTACGCCGCGGCCTCGGCCAGGACGAGATCGGCGCCGACGCGCTCTACAAGGAGCTCGCCTCCGTCGCGCCCAAGGTGCTGCCCTACATGGACAAGGTGTGGGCCTTGCTCGACGGCGAGCGGCGGGCGGGCAAGCGCATCCTGTTCGAGGGCGCCCAGGGGGCCCTGCTCGACATCGACCACGGCACCTACCCCTTCGTCACCTCGTCGAACACGGTCGCGGGCCAGGCGGCGATCGGCTCGGGCGTCGGTCCGCGCGCCATCGACTATGTGCTCGGCATCACCAAGGCCTATACGACACGGGTGGGCGAGGGGCCGTTCCCGACCGAGCAGGCGAACGAGATCGGCCGGCGGCTCGGCGAGCGCGGGCGCGAGTTCGGAACGGTCACCGGGCGCTCGCGGCGCTGCGGCTGGTTCGACGCGGTGCTGGTGCGCCAGACGGTGCGCACCAGCGGCATCGACGGCATCGCGCTCACCAAGCTCGACATTCTCGACGGCTTTGAGGAGGTCAAGGTCGGCGTCGGCTATAAGCTCGACGGCGGCGAGATCGACTATCTGCCGGCTTCCCAGGGCGCCCAGGCGCGCGTCGAGCCGATATTCGAGACGCTCGAGGGCTGGGGCGAGAGCACGGCGGGCGCTCGCAGCTGGGCCGATTTGCCGGCCCAGGCGGTCAAATATATCCGCCGTCTCGAGGAGCTGATCGCGGCGCCCGTGGCGCTGCTCTCCACCAGCCCCGAACGCGAGGACACGATCCTCGTCCACGACCCGTTCGAGGACTAGAGCGCATTCCGAAAAGTGGGAACCGGTTTTCGGACAAAAATGCGCGTAAAATAAAGAAGTTAGAGCGCTTTGAGTGACTCCGGTTTCACGAAAAGCGCTCTAGCAGGCTGTTGAAAAAGGAACGATGTTCGCGTTATGATTCTGGTCTGTTCATGCTCAGATTCTATGACGTTTCGTGAACAAACGACTTTTTCAACAGCCTGCTAGTGTTCTGTCCCATTAATAAATTTACATATCTTGCGAACGGATTCATGATTCGCTCCTGCCAGGGAGGGGATCATGGCGCGCATTGGACGACCTCAGGAAAGAGAACTGGTGCTTGCGGAGAGCGAGCGAGACGAATT